>NZ_JAUBRK010000042.1:0-72846 GCF_036701825.1 Microcoleus sp. MOSTC5
ATTTTAAACCATCCTAATCTTCCTTCAGTCTTGTCTTATGGTACTTTGGCTGCTTAAAAACTGTCCGGAGTATTGATATAAACAACTTGAGATTAATGCTGCAACCTTTAATTAGCTTTAACTTGATACAACAGTGGCTAAAAGTTTTTCCGATTCCACAATTATCTACAGGCTTGGCTCGATTAAAGGCGTTAATGATTTTTTACCCAAATCCTTCTCTCACTTGATGAATGAGAGTGAATTTTTATTTTCTTCTTCCGCTTAGTGACAGAAGAGGGATATCAGTTATTGAGAATGCTAAAAAGCTATACAAAATAAGTATTACAGGCAAAATATATGAACAATGGCATTGTAGGGGTTAGGGGTTCAAGTCCGCTATTCTCCATAAAAAAGATTAAAGAAACGGCACTGCCCTAACCTAATTTGTACGCAAACAGTACCACCGTGTGCTTAAATACGATCGCGCTTTGTACCGAAACAGTAGCACCCCGTGTTTAAATTCGATCGCGCCGCACACCCTGAAAACCAATTTTCCCGTAAAATCAAAACAGTCTACCCGCAAAAACAAAGCGCTACCTGTGGCAAAGTCAACTGAACCCAACAATCCAGAGAGTCCGATCCAACTTGCCCGATCGCCTCTGTACGACCTATCATTACAACTCAAAGGCCGGATGGTACCCTTTTCCGGGTGGGAGATGGCAGTACAGTACGCAGGCATCAGCAGCGAACATCAAGCAGTACGCCAGCAAGCAGGAATGTTCGACATTTCCCACATGGGAAAATTTGGTTTGACAGGGAAAAAAGTAATAGAAAAATTTCAACCCTTAGTACCCTCAGACTTGAGCCGCTTGCAACCCGGTCAAGCTCAATATACAGTCTTGCTAAATGCCAAAGGCTGCATCTTAGACGACATTATTTTCTACTGCCAAGAACCTGACGCTATTACTAACGAAGAACGTGCAGTAATTATTGTCAACGCCGCCACTCGCATCTCAGACAAAGCATGGATAACCACGCACTTAGAATTGAGCGAACTCTGTTTTACAGACAGATCCGAAGATAAAGTTTTAATTGCCATTCAAGGGCCGGAAGCTGTTAACTATCTCCAGCCTTTTGTGGAAGACAACCTCGCACCAATTAAGGCTTTCGGTCACTTAGAAACAAATCTGTTGGGACAGCCGAGTTTTATTGCCAGAACTGGTTACACCGGTGAAGATGGGTTTGAAATCATGGTGGATGCCGAAGTAGGAAAAGAACTGTGGCAAAAACTGTTAGCTGCTGGGGTTGTGCCCTGCGGTTTGGGTGCGAGAGATACCTTGCGTTTAGAAGCAGCAATGGCTCTTTACGGTCAAGATATAGACGACAATATCACGCCTTTAGAGGCTGGATTGGGTTGGGTAGTGCACCTAGATAGCAAAGGCGATTTTATTGGTCGCGAGGTTTTGGAACAGCAAAAAGCGAGTGGAGTATCGAAGCGGTTGGTAGGGTTAGAAATGCAGGGGCGGCACATTGCGCGCCACGGCTATCCGGTAATATTTGAAGGCGAAACAGTAGGAGAAGTTACTAGCGGTACATTATCGCCTACATTGAATCGGCCAGTAGCCCTCGCATTTGTTCCGACAAAATTAGCTAAAATCGGTCAGCAATTAGAAATCGAAATTCGCAGTAAAAACTATCCGGCTAGTGTGGTGAAAAAACCATTTTATCGCTCGCCAAACCGTCCCAGTTAACTTAAGTAGGTGAGCATTAATTCAGGGGCGTTGCTTAGAGGAAGGATTCACAAGAAAGTGTAAGTGTATGTGTTGTTGTGGCACGGGCTTCTAGCCCGTTGCTCATATTGGTCGAGAAGATTCATCTACTAGCTTAGCAAATTTTTGCAAAGTTGCAGCATAGCGATCGCCCGCCACGTCCATCAAATCATTATGACCGGCCCCATCAACCCAAAAATTTAATTTCGGCTGCTTCGCGGCTGCAAACAACTGCTCTCCATGCCAAAAATGCACCACGTCATCAGCCTTACCATGAATCACCAAAACAGGCGATCGAACTTTGTCAATCTTATCAATATTCACAAACTTATCAAAGGGTAAAATCGGAATCCGCGTCAACACCCGAAAAACCGAAACAAAGGAATTTTCAACCACCAAACCGCCGACTTTTTGCCGCGACGCCAAATCAATTGCCGGCCCACCGCCCACAGAACGCCCGTAAAGAATAATTTGGTTTGCAGGTACTCTCAACTGTTGGGTTAAATAATTATAAGCAGCATCAATATCACGATAAGTATTATACTCAGAAGGATTTCCCTGACTCGTGCCGTAACCTTGATAATCATAGGCAAACACAGCAAACCCGCTATCTCGAATCTCTCTGAGTACCCATAAAATCCCGCCCAAGTCTTCCGCATTCCCGTGACTGTAAAGTATGGTATATTTAGCTTGCGGGTTAGGAAAATGAACAGCAGAAATTTTCACGCCATTAGCTGAGCTAACTTTGATAACTTCCATGCTATCACTCTGACTAGATGGGGGATGTTGGAAAATTAGCCGTTCTGAAACAAAGAAACTGTAAAAACACAGAAATGCGTAAATAAAAATTAGAGATTTCCTAAGTCGTTTGACAGAAAATTCTCCGAAAAGCAAGGGTTTAATATTTTTTCTGTTCCACTTAGTCATTACTAAAGGCTCATAGTTGAATAAGATTTAACTAATACTTTTTTATTGCGAGAAAAGACATGGCACTAACATACCCCGATGACTTGAAATACCTAGACACCCACGAATACATCCGACTCGAAGGCGAAATAGCCACCATCGGCATTAGTGCCTTTGCAGTTGACCAACTCGGCGATATCGTGTTTCTAGATTTGCCAGAAGTCGGTGCAGGGTTGGAAAAAGGCGAAGCTTTCGGTACAGTCGAGTCAGTGAAAGCCGTTGAAGACTTGAAAGCACCAGTTACCGGTACAGTCGTAGAACGCAATGATGAAATTATAGAGTCTCCCGAAAATTTGGCGGAAGACCCCTATGGCGCTGGCTGGCTGCTGAAAGTGCGCGTTGACAACACCAGCGACGCAGACGAGGCTTTCTCGGCCCCGGAGTATCGCAAAATGGTGGAAGGGGAGTAGTTATGAGTTTTGGGTTTTGAGTGGGAATTTGGGGCTAGGGCTCGTTGATTCCTCCACAATCCGCCAGGGGTTGAAACCCACGGGGCTTATAGCACAAGTCGTCTAAAGACGACTGAAATACTAAGCAGTTGCGCGGCGATTTGCGATAAGTGCGGCTTAATCTAAGGTCGGCGACCGACCACTTTAGCTGTGAGACAGGGGTTTCAACCCCTGTCGGACTGTCGGACTTTGATAGACGCAGAAAATCTTCCTGGT
Source organism: Microcoleus sp. MOSTC5 (assembly GCF_036701825.1). Taxonomy (NCBI): domain Bacteria; kingdom Bacillati; phylum Cyanobacteriota; class Cyanophyceae; order Oscillatoriales; family Microcoleaceae; genus Microcoleus; species Microcoleus sp. MOSTC5. Next base: position 3,380 of record NZ_JAUBRK010000042.1, read on the forward strand.
TTTCTTAGCAAAATGTTACAAACAAAGAAGCAAAAGTCTATTCAGGAGAATCCGCCTTGGTACTCTACAGCCCTCAACTTGAACCCAGTCAGCAGCAAAACCTTTCCCCCATAGGTGGTTTTGCGGGCCGACACATTGGCCCGACACCCAGCGAAATCCAGCAAATGCTCGATGTTTTGGGCATTTCCAGCCTCGATGAGTTGATTGACAAAACGGTTCCTGCGGCGATTCGCATTTCTCAACCGCTACAACTTCCCGCAGCGCAAAGCGAGTACAGCGCTTTGGCAGAATTGAAAGAAATTGCTGCCAAAAATCAGGTATTTCGATCGTACATCGGCACAGGATATCACGACTGCATAACTCCCCCCGTCATTCAGCGGAATATCCTAGAAAATCCCGGCTGGTATACAGCTTACACTCCCTATCAAGCCGAAATTGCTCAAGGGCGATTGGAAGCTTTACTGAACTTCCAAACCATGATAATTGACCTCACGGGTTTGGAAATTGCCAACGCTTCTTTGCTGGATGAAGGGACTGCTGCGGCCGAAGCGATGGCGGTTAGTTACGGCGCGAGTAAAAATAAGGCAAAAGCGTTTTTTGTTTCCCAAGATTGCCACCCTCAAACTGTGGAAGTCGTGCAAACTCGCGCTAAGCCGCTGGGAATTGAGGTAATTGTCGGCGACCATCAAAGTTTTGAGTTCGATCGTACAATTTTCGGCGCTCTCCTGCAATACCCCGCCACAGACGGCGCAATTTACGACTATACCGATTTTATTCGATCGGCACACGAAGTCGGCGCATTAGTCACAGTAGCCGCCGACATTTTGAGCCTGTGCTTGCTCACACCCCCCGGCGAATTCGGCGCGGATATAGCCGTAGGAAGCACTCAGCGCTTCGGAGTGCCGATGGGATTCGGAGGGCCCCACGCAGCCTATTTCGCCACGCGAGAAGAGTTTAAACGGCAAGTTCCGGGGAGAATTGTCGGCGTTTCTAAAGATGCCAACGGCAAATCTGCTTTGCGTCTGGCCTTGCAAACTCGCGAACAGCACATCCGCCGCGAAAAAGCAACCAGCAATATTTGTACTGCTCAAGTTTTGCTGGCAGTGATGGCGAGTATGTATGCTGTTTATCACGGGCCGTCTGGACTGAAAGACATTGCTGAGAAAGTATGGAGTTTAACAGCACTTTTGGCATCCGGTTTAAGAAGTTTCGGATACAAAATTGGTTCTCAACATTTCTTCGATACTTTGCGAGTAGAATTGGGAGACAAACCGCTGTCAGAAATTCTAGAAGCTGTTAAAGTTCGCAAAATTAATCTCCGAGTTTTCGATGATTCGACAGTAGGAATCACGTTAGATGAAACTGTCACCGTTGAAGATGTGCAAGAGTTGTGGAAAATATTTTCCCAGGATAAGGATTATATCAGGGCAGACGGGCAGAATGCTCTTAACATTCCGCTGGATGCCGACGCATTGAATTCATATTTGACGTTACCAGATTTTTGCGATCGCAGCAGCAGCTATCTCGCCCATCCAGTTTTCAACAGCTACCATTCAGAAACTGAACTTTTGCGCTATTTGCACCGTTTAGAAGCCAAAGATTTATCGCTAAATACATCGATGATTCCCTTGGGTTCTTGCACAATGAAATTGAACGCAACAGCAGAGATGATGCCCGTGACTTGGGCGGAATTTGGCAAGATACATCCTTTTGCCCCCCGCGATCAAACTCGCGGCTATCAAATGATGTTCGTGCAGCTAGAACAGTGGCTGGCAGAAATCACCGGTTTTGCGGGAATTTCTTTGCAGCCAAACGCCGGTTCCCAAGGCGAATACGCGGGTTTGTTAGTTATTCGCCAATACCACGAACACCGAGGCGAATCTCACCGAAATATTTGTTTGATTCCCCAGTCAGCCCACGGTACAAATCCGGCTAGCGCGGTGATGGCGGGAATGAAAGTAGTTGCTGTGGAGTGCGATTCTCAGGGCAATATTGATGTTGCGGATTTACATAAAAAAGCCGAGAAACACAAAAATGAACTGGCGGCTTTGATGGTGACATATCCATCTACGCACGGCGTTTTTGAGGAAGAAATTAAAGAGATTTGCGATATTGTCCACAACTGCGGCGGACAAGTTTATATGGACGGCGCAAATATGAATGCTCAAGTTGGTTTGTGCCGCCCAGGTGATTTTGGTGCTGATGTTTGTCACTTAAATTTGCACAAAACTTTCTGTATTCCCCACGGTGGTGGCGGGCCGGGAATGGGCCCGATTGGGGTAATGTCTCATTTGGTAGAATTTTTGCCCAGTCATTCTATTCTTAACAGTCAACAGTCAACAGTTAACAGTCAACAGTCAACAGTTGGTGCTGTTTCCGCAGCGCCTTGGGGAAGTGCTAGCATTTTGACTATTTCTTGGATGTACATTCGGATGATGGGAGGAGGGGGTTTAACTGAGGCAACAAAAGTAGCAATTCTTAATGCTAATTACATGGCAGAACGCTTAGAATCTTATTATCCGGTTTTGTACAAAGGGAAAGCTGGTTTGGTGGCGCACGAGTGTATTCTAGATTTGCGATCGCTCAAAAAATCTGCGACTATTGAAGTCGAAGATATCGCTAAACGGTTGATGGATTACGGCTATCACGCGCCGACGGTTTCTTGGCCGGTTGCTGGTACGGTAATGGTGGAACCGACGGAAAGCGAATCTAAACAGGAATTAGATCGTTTTTGCGATGCGATGATTGCGATTCGAGGCGAAATTGCGGAAATTGAAAAAGGTAATGTTGATGCGCAAAATAACGTTTTAAAAAATGCGCCCCACACCGCAGAATCTCTGATGGTTGATGAGTGGAATCGTCCTTATACTCGCGCGCAAGCGGCTTATCCGGCACCTTGGACTCGCGAATATAAGTTTTGGCCGGCGGTGGGCCGCATAGATAATGCGTTTGGCGATCGCAATTTTGTTTGTTCTTGTTTGCCAATGGAGGCTTACAGTCAAGGTTAAATCGCTTTCTCCGGGTGCGCGATGCGCACTTGACCCTAGATAAAGTGTAGGTGCGCATTGCGCACCTTACCCTACATAAACGCGCTGAAAAAGATTTAATAAAAAACTACCAAAACTCCAAGTAAAATAAAAAATGAATGCAACAGGCGTTGCTGAGTTAGGGTATGAAAGGCTAAATATGCAAGTCAGAGAAACCAGTATCCACAAAGCTTCGGGATTTTCAACTGAATTTTTTTCATACCCAGATTAAGCAACACCTAATTTTTAAAGTGTAACTTTAACACTCCAGGCATCGATTAGCAAAAGATCGATCGCCCTTATTGACAATCAAGCAATTTGGTCACAAGCCCCCGGATTCATTCGTGGAGCGAGAAAAAAGCTCCGAATCCCGCTCGCAAGCCGCCGGATTTATCAGTGGGGTCGCTTTCTTCAATCTAAAATCTAAAATCTAAAATCTAAAATCGTGTGATTCTCCAATAAGCGCACCGCGCAATAGTTTTAATATTTTTCAATGTACAAATTAAATATTTGGTTCAGTTCACCATTTCGGCGATCGGCTCAACAAGGCTGTAGCTGCCTCGCTGTCGAGAGGTTTAGAGAAAAAGAACCCCTGACCGTACTCGCAGCCGATCGCCCGCATTTGAGCCAACTGGACGGCGGTTTCGACACCTTCTGCCACTACTTTCATCCCCAAACTGCTGGCCAGCATGACGATCGCCCGCACGATTTCCAAATTTTCGCCCTTTTCCCCGATGCGGCTGACAAAAGAGCGATCGACCTTCAAAATATTAATCGGGAACCTGTGCAAATAACTCAGAGACGAATAACCAGTCCCGAAATCATCAATGCACAGCTCAATCCCCAACTCTCTCAACTGCGAAAGCATCCCCGCCGCCACTTCCCCATCTTCCATCAGCACACTCTCAGTAATCTCCAACTTCAAACAGCGAGCGTCCACACCCGTTTCCAGCAAAACTTGCTTAATTTGCTCGATCGAGTCCGGTTCCGAAAACTGCCTCCCCGAAAGATTTACTGCTACTGTCAATCCCGAATTTCCCACAGGTAAATTCAAACTCTGCCACTTGATAATTTGGCGGCAGCTTTCGTTCAAAACCCACAAACCCAAAGGCGTAATTAACCCTGTTTCCTCCGCCATCGCAATAAATTCCATCGGGGAAACTAAACCTCGTTCCGGGTGCAGCCAGCGCACCAACGCCTCAAATCCGATAACTGAGCCACTTTTCAAAGAAACGATCGGCTGGTAATAAACAGTAAAAGGACATTCCAATTTAAAAGGAACAAATTGCGATTTCGGACGCTCAAACTTGCGCTCCATTTCGCTCGTAGGCGAGTTTTCCTGCGCCGCCCCACATCCTAAATCCACTATTGAATGTTTCAAATTCAGCTCTTCAACCGATTCCCGCAAATCGTGTTCCAAGTTCATCAAAGCCACAGCCCGAGTGTGCATCGAACTGGTAAACACTTCGTAGCGAGCTTTACCGAGAGCTTTGGCGCGGTACATCGCAATATCAGCATCGCGCAAAATATCTCCTGCCCACTGATATTTGTCGGTATTCAAAGCAATGCCGATGCTAGCAGTAATTAAAACTTTATTCCCTTCCAAATAAAGCGGTCGTTCGATCGCCTGGAGAATTTCCTTTGCTTGGGCGATCGCCTCATCAACACCCTGAATTTCCTCCAGCAAAATCACAAACTCATCTCCCCCCACACGCGCCGCCGTATCGCCAGGTCGCAAACAAGTCAAGAGACGGCGAGCCACAGCCACCAACAGCCGATCGCCCGTGCGGTGTCCCTGGCTGTCATTAATCACCTTAAACCTGTCCAAATCCAAAAACAGCACCGCAAACCGATCGCTTGGATGCCGTTGCGCGCGCGCAAAAGCTTGCCCCAACCTGTCTGTCAACAAACCCCGGTTCGGCAACCCCGTCAGCGCATCGTGCAAAGCATCGTGCAACAATTGCTCTTCAGCCAGCTTGCGCTCAGTCACGTCGTGACAGTTGACCACAATTCCCCGCACCGAAGGTTCGTCGAGCAAATTCGTCGCCACCGCTTCCAACACGCACCAGGAACCGTCCTTGTGCTGCACTCGGTATTCGGCCATTCCCTGGCTAACTCTCGGCTTTTGCATGACACCTTGGAACACTTGATCCACTATCAGCAATTCGTCAGGGTGAATCAAGTCAAATACAGATCGGCCGAGCACTTCCGCCGTCGGGTAGCCCAAAATCCGCTCTAGGGAAGGAGAGACATAGCGACAAAAGCCTTTCTCGTCCAGAATCACAATAATGTCTCTAGCATTTTCAATCAACGATCGAAAGCGCTTCTCGCTTTGCCGCAGCTCTTGTTCCGTGCGCTTGCGATCGGTAATATCGGTATTCATGTAAATCCGACCGACTATTTTCCCTGTGCGGTCTTTAATAGCATCGGCCCGCAGCAGCACTTGCAACATTTCGCCGCTTCTGGTGCGGTTGGTAATTTCACCAGACCAAGAATAACCGTGGGCGATCGTGTCTAGTACCTCGCTGGCGACTGCGGGGTCAGCAAAAACTGCCGGTATACCTCCGGCTAGCTTAAATTCCTCTGCCGTGTCCCATTCAAATAGCTGAGAAAATGCTTGATTTTGATAGATGTGAGTGCCGTTCGCATCGCTGATCCCGATCGCGTCGCTCGAACTTTCCACCGCCTTGCGAGTCAGCACCAGAGCTTCTTCTATCCGCTTGCGCTCGGTAATGTCTATCCCTACCAGACAAGCTGCTTTGCCGCGATCGTACTTTTGAGCAACAATCAAATAGTATCCCGCCGACTCTCCGCCATCAGTTTTCACCTTAACGCTGAGTTCTTTAACCGCTTCCGTAGCGTCGCCAGCAAAAAACTCCACCACAAAAGAGTTAAAATCCGAGCTAGCGCCCAGAAAACCGATATCTTGACCGACAAAAGCCGACGGCGGCAAACCGTGCAGTTTGGCTAAGTGCTGGTTAACCCCCAAATAGTGCAAATCCGAGCTAATCCAAGATACTGTTCCCGGAACTGCTTCCAAAATCGTTTGCAGTTGGTCGTTAGCTTGCTGCAATGCTTCGTGCACTTCACAGATGCGTTCCGACAAGTCCGACTGAATCCCTACGAAGTGAGTCAAATTAGCGCTGTCGTCTCGCACGGGAGATAGCGACAATTTGCTCCAAAAAGGACTGCCGTCTTTGCGGTAATTTTTGATGGTTGTCTTGATTTCTAGACCTTGGCGCAAGGCGTCGCGGATCTTAGCTACAGTAGTTCGATCGGTATCCGGACCTTGCAAAAATCGGCAATTGCGCCCCAAGATTTCACTGGCGCAGTAACCTGTCATCCGTTCAAAGGCCGGATTGCAATAAATTATGGGGCAATCGGGTGCATTGGCGTCAGCAATGACAATGCCGCTGCTAGTAGCTGCCAAGGCTCGATCGCGCAGCCACAGTGCTTTTGATGCAGTATGGCGATCGGCACTCCCCACTTCACCTAAATTAGAAATTGACTGGTTCTCGCGATCTCCCATCAGCCGAAGTTTCAAGCAAACCTTTACAATTTCCGAGTTGTTTCTTACTTTAGCGTTTTTCATGGTTCGCGCCACGTAAATTCTATCTTGGTACTTAAGTAAGCGGGATTTAACCTTAGTTGTTAGTTGTATTTTATACGCTTGCTGTTGGGCATTTAAAAAAGCACATCTTCACTTCTGCAGTGAAAACCCTCTCTCTATTCCTCTGCCCCTCGGACTCTCTCCCCTTCTCCCCTTCTCCCCGCGCTCCGTTAATCGGGATGCGCAGCAGCTTATTTAGCAGGAATTGCAGCTTGAGAACTCGGCGGCGCAATATTAATTAAGGGCAAAGTTCCACCTCCTCCCATTACTGTCGGAAACTGACCGTTCCATTTTTCAATCGCTTGCTGCTGCAAAATTTCAGGAGTTAAAGTTTGCCGCTGCAAGCGCTGAGATTCGGCTTGACCTTTAGCGCGATTAATTTGGGCTTGAGCGTCTTGGGTTGCTTTTTTAACTGTAAATTCTGCCTGTTTAGCTTCTTGTTCTGCTATCTGCTTGGCTTCGATGGCTTTGCTAAATTCTGGAGAAAAGCCAAAATTTATTAACGAAACATCTCTGACGATGACGCCGTAAGGTTCCAAACGCTTTTTGAGGCTGTTGTCTATTTCTGTTTTGAGTTCCGTGCGCTTAGTAATAATTTCTTCTGCGGTTTTTTTAGAAGTTGCTGCTTTGAGAACTTCCGAAATAGCCGGACTCAGAATGCTGGTAACAATTTGTTCTTCCTCTCCTATTTGTTGGAAAATTTGATTGACTTTGGCAGGATCTACATTCCAGTTGACTGCCAAATCTGTAGTAATACTTTGCAAATCTTTGGAGGCTGCATCTGCTTTCAAATCTGTTTTTTGTACCCGGACGCTGAGAGTTTTTACAGAGGTGACGATCGGGAAAATCGGGTGGATGCCTTCATCTAAAATAGCGTCTTGAACTTTGCCAAAGCGCATCATGACGCCCCGTTCCCCTGCGCCGACGATGGTAAAAGGTCTTAAAATTAAGGCGGCGATGATGAAGACGATGCCACCGACGATGTAGAGAGCTAGGTTGTACCGAACACTTTGCATGGTTTTCATATGTTAATTCACCTATGTTGTGTTACTTGATGTTAGTTTTCTCTTCGCTATTATCTAAGATTATAACTTCATGTTAATGGTGCAACAACTCATAAATTCATTTATTTTTTGTCATAAAAGTCATATATTTGTGAGGGTCTGGGAACTTCTTAGCTCGATGAGCGGGGATGAACAATGGCACTTGTAGCTGGGTGAGATTATTGATGAATAAATGTTTCAATCATCTTGACAAGGAGGATTTTTTTAGATAAAGCAGAAGTAAATAGATAGCTCGATCGCTCTCCGACAAGCGATAAAATAAAATGGCGATCGCAAAGATAAAGCTTTCTAGAAAGCTAAAAAATCAGCATCAAATAGGTATTTTTTGTGAAGTTTGAGTAGAAAATAGGAGGTGAGCGGCGGTGAAACCTTTGCAGGTTGGTGCAAGCCGCGAAAGATAGAATTTCATACTCCGACGTACAGACTCTATTTGTAGAATAAGCCTCGGCCCGCCTTACTCAAACCTCAAGAGTATAAAGAAAGACTCCTTACGCAAGCTGTGAATTTATAGTGTAAAAGGATAAAAATCCGAGTTTAAAAATGCCAGAAAATAAGTTAAACTTAGATGAGAACGGTTAAATAAAGATGCCTAATGTTGCAGCGACACCCTTGGCCGCAGACAATTGAAGAGGCGATCGCCATTCAAGAACAACTTCGGTCAGAGGTAATTACCGAAAATAAATTGGAGACAGTTCGGTACGTCGCAGGCGTAGATGTCGGCTACGACATTGCAGACGACGTATCGCGCGCCGCTGTAACAGTTCTGAGCTTTCCCGACTTGCAGTTGCAGCAGCAAGCTGTGGTTCGCAGTCCTACAACTTTTCCTTATATTCCGGGTTTCCTGTCTTTTCGAGAAGTGCCGGCAGTCCTTGAGGCTTTGGAAAATATCAGTTTGAGGCCAGACTTAATATTGTGCGACGGTCAGGGACTAGCCCATCCCCGCAGGTTCGGTCTTGCCTGCCATTTGGGGGTGTTGACAGGGATTGCGACCATCGGAGTTGCCAAAAATCGATTTATTGGAGAACATTCAGAAGTCGGGATCGACCGGGGCAGTTGGGAACCCTTGCTGCTGGAGGGAGCAACGGTAGGCGCAGCGCTGAGGACGCAAACAGGGGTAAAACCGATTTATGTTTCCATTGGCCATAAGGTAAACTTGAAAACTGCGATCGAGTACGTCCTGTGCTGCGCCCCAAAATATCGCTTACCAGAAACAACTCGATCTGCAGACCAACTAACATCGGGATAACTGGCAAGCGCGGAAGGCATCAAAAAAAAAGTAAAAAGGCAAAAAAGCATCCCTCTTGGGACTTTTAATTTTTGAGGTGTCGCCGTTAAGTCAAAAAATCCTCTGAGTCTACCCCCAATCAGCTTTGGCTTCCATCCTTCCAGCGAACTAAAGAATGACTATACCTGAGAAAGAGGTATAAAAGTTGGGGGGTTTCTACAATGATTGAAAGACAGTAACCTGCTTAAACATTGGCGGCTCTAACTATAGTGCCCGGGCGTGAACTATTTTTAGTTCACATTTGTAAATTATGAAATATTCATTCTGCGAGTTAAACCAAAAGCAGAGATTCGTCTGATGAGGTTTCATAATTTACCGTCGGATATCTCACCACTGACTGGGAGCAACCACGACAGTGGGAGGCGAAGGCGCGATCGAGCTAAAAAATCAGAAAAAAAACAAGGAGACAGTCATGGCTGAGAAAAGCAAACGCGGATTCGCTTCTATGGATGCAGAAAAACAGCGCGCAATTGCTAGCAAAGGCGGAAAAGCTGCACACGAGAAAGGAACTGCACACGAATTCACCCCTGAAGAAGCCAGAGAAGCTGGCCAAAAAGGCGGCGAAGCTGTCAGCAGAAATCGCGAACACATGGCTCAAATTGGTCGCGAAGGCGGTCGGAAAAGCCGCAAGAGCGAATAAGTCTCTCCAGGCTGGCGCTGCAACGAAAGATTGCACAGTTGCAGCTTGAGAGATAGCACTAGGACACTGAGCGTTTGAGGAGGTGGGGCGAGCGAATTTCCCGAGATAGTTCGATCGCCATACCTCCAAAATTCGTTATTAGCGCACCAAAGCTTCGCAAATCTGAAAACCCCACAGCAATTAGTTTTTAGCAATCGCTGGCAAATCTTTAACAGCAAAATTTTAACAAAGCTGCACTGGGGTCAATAATTTTGCGGGAAAGAAAAGCTGGCAAGGGCGAGTCACTCTCTCAAAAAAAGCCAATACGAGCACAAAAAGCCCTGACTTCGGGGCTTTTTTGTTTAGCTGCACATAATATTTTCAGAAGTTCGATCGAGTCGGCGTCAATAATTCTAATTAAGTTTTTTGGTGAGGAAGTCAGTGCTCAAAATAAATCAGCTAATATTTTTTTATATTTTTGAGCAAACTATACAATCATGACAAGCCAGCTCACTTTAGCATGGACAGAAGCTGGGGTGCGTCAAACTCTGACAATTCAAAACGGACAGCCGAGCAAAAATCTGGGAACCGTGAGGCTCGGGCGCGATCCGGCGAAGTGCGATATAGTATTTTCCCATCCCAGCGTATCGGGTCTGCAGGTTGAAATATTTTTTAATCAGGAATTGCAGGAGTATGCAGTGCGGAATTTGCGCGAAAGCAATCCGCCCCTGGTTGACGGAAAAATTCTCGCCCGAGGCGAAGCAAAATTGAGTCCCGGAAGCCGCATCCATTTAGGCCAAGTGCAAATCGAGGTGGTGAAGGTGACTGAGGTGGAGGTAGCCGCGCCGCAGACAGTTTTGCTGTCCGGGCCTCCCGCACCGGTTAACTCTGGGCCGACGGGGCCTTCAAAATATGGTTTGCAGTGTCCGAAGTGCACTCGAATTTCGCCTTACGCGCAGTTGAATGCGGGGTGTCCGTGGTGCGGTACTTCTTTGGCGGCTGCGGCGAGTGTGATGATCTCTCCGTGAATGTTTGAAAAAGGGAAAATCGGCCTATCCGCTAAACACTCTCAATTTCAAAAATCTTTGTTGCAGAAAGCTCAAAGCTGAAGGCTGATGTTTAAAAAATAATCATGAATTCTCAACCCTTGCGCCTGCGACTGACTTGGACAGATACAGCTACGGGGGATTGTCGATCCCCGATACTCGACTTACCCATCGCTTTGGGACGAATTTTTGAAGCTATGCCCGCCACACTCAACGGGGAACGAGTTTCTCGAATTGCGCTCAGCAGCAGTCAAGTTTCTCGCTTTCACGCAGTGATTGGCACCGAAGGTAACAGTATTGTACTCACTGACACGGGCAGCCGCAACGGTACTTTTGTTAACGGCGTTCGCCAAACCCGGTGCGTGCTGGCAAACGGGGATATGCTGCAAGTTGGCCCCTACGCGATCGGCATTTCTTTTGCTATTAATTCCCCAGAAACGCCCTCGGTCAATTCTCACATTTTCTTTAACCCGCAGACCAATGGGCCAGACCCACGGGGCCAGCAAATGGTGTTGCAGCTTCCTCAAACACGTAGTACGGGAGAATTTCCGCCGATCGCATTTTTGCACGCTTCTCAAGTGAATATGCGATCGCTCCAATCTATGGGAGTCCCTGTGGCAGAAGTTGATTGGGCTGCCGTTGGCGGCGGTTTGGGCAGCTTTATTTGGGTGGATTTGCTGAGAATTTGCGGGGTGACAACAGATCGAATAGCGGTTTTGGGCATGGAAGAGCAACCTTACGCCCGCTATCGGCGTCTGTGCCTAAATTCTCAAATTCCGCTGCGGGAACGCCTAAGATCGAATTCTGACTCCTGTCCAGACAACATTTGGGGCTGGCCTCCCTATGCTTTGCGGGAAGCTTGGCAGGAATTACTCAAAGGGCGTTTGGGGATGTCGTTGAAGTTGATGTGGCAGGTGTTTGCCGAACCGACTTTTGCCGAAACTTATACGCCTCGCGCGGGGAATGTGTTTGATTCTATTGACAGGGAAGTCGATCGAATAGGGTGGAATCAGATGTTTCGCTACGGTAGAGTGCGGGGAATTCGCAAAATAGATGACGGCAGGTACGCGATCGCTTATTCTCGATCTAATGCGGATCACCGCGACCACGCTTTTTTAATCGCCAAATACGTACACTTAGCCACCGGCTATCCCGCCATTCAATTTTTGCCGGATTTGCAAGCTTACCGCGAAAAAACCCAGGATTTTGAGTCGGTTGTCAACGCTTACGAAAACCACGACGGCGTTTACGAAAAATTGGAGGCCAGCGGCGGCAGCGTGTTAATTAGAGGCCGGGGAATTGTAGCTTCGCGGGTGGTGCAGCGGATTTACGAAGCGCGACAGCGCAATCGGAATATTCAAGTATTGCATTTGATGCGATCGCCCAAACCCCAGGGCAACAAATTTAACCTCGCTCAGCGCAGCGTCGAAAATCACTACGAATTTCAACCTTTCAACTGGCCGAAAGCTTGCTGGGGCGGGGAACTCCGCGTACTTTTGGAACAAGCCGCGCCTGAATTTCGGCCGCAGTTGCTCACCGACTGGGGCGGCACTACCACAGCCCAGCGCAGCGACTGGCGGCGGATTGTCAAAGAAGGTTTAAGTCAAGGATGGTATCAAATTACCTTCGGGGAAGTCGAGCGAGTCGAGCGCGACAGTCAAAACCGCACGGTGACGTACATTCAGGAGAAGGAACTCAAGGGGCAAATTAAGTTAGAGGCTGATTTTATTATTGACGCTACGGGTTTGGACGCTAAGGTAAAAACCAGTCCCCTATTAAACGATTTGGTAGCTCAATACAATCTTCCCCTCAACGGTTTGGGGCGGCTGAGTGTTAACAACGATTTTGAAGTGCCCGAATTGCGGAATTCTTGTGCTAGCAACACAGAAGGCCGGGTATACGCAGCCGGCGCGATTACTTTGGGAGGGCCTTACGCGCCCGTAGACAGTTTTTTGGGCTTGCAATACGCCGCCTTGCGTTCGGTTGAAAGTCTGGCCGCCAACCGAGTTGCTGGTGTGCGGAAATTGAGCGTTTGGCGATCGTTCGTGCAGTGGTGGAAGTGGATTTTAAATAAATCTCCCGGCTAACTTGAAGGAGGAAGTTCGGCAACAAGCAATGTATAAGATTTAATGGATTTAACTGAGTTTCGCGTTTAATTTAAAATCTAAAATCTAAAACCGAACAACCTTCCCCTTCAATCTAAAATCTAAAATCTAAAATCTAAAATCGCATGACTCCCACTTTATTCGGCCGCTGGCAAACTCGGTTATTGCTATTTGCAACCGTAGGCGTTTTAGTAACCCTGCCCTTTTTTATGGGTTTAATTACCTCCCAATCAGGCTCAATCTTTTTCTGGATTTTAGGGTATGTAGCGATTTTTGGCATCGGCTGGGATGCTTTATATATTTCGATCCAGCAGTTTCGCTGGGATCGAGATTGGCCTGGGGCGTTTCAATTGCTCGCTGGAATTTGGGAAGCACTTTTTGTGTTATTTTTAATCAAAATTATCGGTTTGCCGGGAATACCTGCACAAGATTTTGACTTGGGAGCTTTTGCATTGCATTATAGTTTAGTGTGGCTGGCTATTTATCTGGCATCGCAAACACTGATGCGGATTTTCTTTCCTTACTGGCGTTTCCGAGGCGGTCAATGGCTGTAATAATACCTGTAGCGGCGGGTTTTACCCACAATAATCGCCTCAAACCCATAATCGAATAAACCCGCTCCGGCTATTCTACCAATTCCCAATTCCCAATTCCCAATTCCCTACAGAATTTACAGTCAGGTGTACCGATCCCTGGGCACCCAACATAATTTATAGTAAGCTCAACTCAAAATTGCTGGCATCCTTCAATGCACCGTCCTCCTTGTATTTTCTCATTTTTTTCAGGTTCAGGCTTGCTCGATCTGGGTTTTGAGTCGATCGGCTTTAATGTAGCGTATGTCAATGAAATTTTCCCACCTTTCATGCAAGCATACCGCTATTCTCGGCAGTGCCTGAATTTGCCGCAACCAGAATACGGATATTGCGAAGGAGAGGAAGCAGATGTCACTCGACTTGTAGGGGAAGAACCAGCTTTTCGCCTGCGGGAATTGATGCAGGATGCCCGCAAACATCACGATATTGTGGGATTTATCGCGGGGCCGCCTTGTCCTGACTTTTCTATTGGCGGCAAAAACCGAGGTCAAGAAGGAGATAAAGGTCAACTTTCAGCTTCATACATTGAATTGATTTGTCAGCAGCAGCCAGATTTCTTTTTATTTGAAAATGTCAAAGGTTTGTGGAGAACAAAAAAACATAAAGCTTTTTACGACGCACTCAAAAATCAGTTGTCTGAGTCGGGATACGTTTTTGCCGAACGTTTAATTAATGCGATAGAATACGGTGTCCCGCAAGATAGGGATCGAATTATTTTGATAGGGTTTAAAAAAAAAGTAATCACAAATCTGGGCATTTTCCTAGAGAAAACAAGCCAAATGTTACCAGAAAATTTATTGCCGTGGTCAAGTCATATCTTATATCCCAAGTCAGAAGTTTTTTCTCATCCTTGGCCCAAGAGAAATGCTTTCGGAGGCGATGGTTTCTTGCCGTGTCCTGATGGCATTCCCCAAGAGTTAACGGTTGAATTTTGGTTCCAAAGAAATGACGTTCTCAACCATCCCAATGCCAACCACTATTTTCAACCCAAAGCTGGAATTAAGCGGTTTGCTTCCGTTGATGAAGGAGATGATTCAAAAAAATCTTTCAAGCGATTGCATCGGTGGCGTTATTCGCCGACAGCTTGTTACGGCAATAACGAAGTTCACTTGCACCCTTACAAACTTCGCAGGCTTTCGGTTGCAGAAACACTGGCGGTTCAGTCACTGCCCAAAGAGTTTGCACTTCCGGCTAAAATGACGTTGACTAATATGTTTAAAACTGTTGGCAATGGGGTTCCTTATTTAGCTGCACAAGGTATTGCCAAAACAATTTTACAGTTTTTATCTAACTAAAAAAACCGAGTAGCCAGATACCAGACTTCGCAAAATTTGTCGCGTATCTAAAACTATTTGTAGCGGTTATGAGGGCATTGCGCACCCTACAATTACTAAAATTACCAATTACCAGACGTATCTCGTTTAACATAGAAGTGTTATAATAAATTGTTAAGGTTGAAAACCTATATTTTTTATTTGCCTGCAATTCGCCATGACCGTTAAACCCCGCCGCTATCACATCACTACTTTCGGATGCCAGATGAATAAAGCCGACTCGGAACGGATGGCCGGCATTCTGGAAAATATGGGCTTTGAGTTCTCGGAAGACCCGAACGAAGCTAGCTTGATTCTCTACAATACTTGCACAATTCGCGACAATGCCGAACAAAGAGTTTATTCTAACCTCGGAAGGCAAGCTCATCGCAAGCGCCAAGAACCGGGTTTAACTTTAATTGTAGCTGGATGCGTGGCGCAGCAGGAAGGTGAAGCGCTGCTCCGGAGAGTGCCGGAATTAGACTTAGTAATGGGGCCACAACACGCTAACCGACTTGAAGATTTGCTGGAACAAGTTTTTGAGGGCAATCAAGTTGTGGCGACTGAAGCTGTTGAGATTATGGAGGATATTACTAAGCCGCGCCGCGACAGCAAGGTGACTGCTTGGGTGAATGTAATTTACGGCTGCAATGAACGGTGCACTTATTGTGTTGTGCCGAATGTTCGCGGAGTTGAACAGTCGCGAATGCCGGAGGCAATTCGCGCGGAAATGGAGGATTTGGGCCGCCAAGGTTACAAGGAAGTAACTTTATTGGGGCAAAATATTGATGCTTACGGGCGCGATTTGCCGGGAACAAAACCGGACGGCAGCAACCAGCATACTTTGACGGATTTGCTTTATTTTGTGCAGGATGTGCCGGGTGTCGATCGCCTCAGATTTGCTACTAGCCACCCGCGCTATTTTACGGAAAGATTGATTAAGGCTTGTGCGGAATTACCGCAGGTTTGCGAACATTTTCACATTCCTTTTCAGTCGGGAGATAATGATATTTTGAAAGCGATGTCGCGCGGTTATACTCAGGAAAAATACCGCCGGATTATTGATACAATTCGCCGTTATATGCCGGATGCGTCGATTACTGCGGATGCGATTGTCGGTTTCCCTGGGGAGACGGAAGCGCAGTTTGAAAAGACGTTGAAGTTGATCGAAGATGTTGGTTTCGATTTGGTGAATACTGCGGCTTATTCGCCGCGCCCGGGAACGCCGGCGGCTTTGTGGGAAAATCAGTTGAGTGAAGAGGTGAAAGCCGATCGCCTGCAACGGATCAATCATGTGGTGACAACAACGGCGATGGAACGATCGCAGCGCTATTTTGGACGCACTGAAGAGGTTTTGGTGGAAGTCCAAAATCTCAAAGATTCAACTCAAGTGATGGGACGCACTCGCGGCAATCGTCTGACATTTTTTAAGGGCGATATTGCTGAATTGGCGGGTAAAATTGTGCGGGTTAAAATTACAGATATTCGCGCTTTTAGTTTGACAGGAGAAATGCTGGAATAGTTTTGAGGTTTGAGTTTTGAGTTGAATTCCCACAAATAATGTTGGCAAACTCAATACTCTAAACTGAAATTGTAGGGTGGTTAAATCGCAACTAGATTTGTGGAAATAAGTAATATCAAATCCGGTAGCATCGGCATTAATATTACCCACAGCTAGGACACGGCAGTGCCGTGTCCCTACAATTAATCCCGGTAGGGACACGGCACTGCCGTGTCCTCTATATAATTCCGGTGCAACCGGAAACAATATAATTGAATATCGGCAGCAAATAATAAATAAACCAATTCGCATTTTGCGGCAAACAACTATTCCGACAACTGAGGATTGCTGAAGTATTAAGCGTGTCTGTTGATTCCGGGAATATCCGGCTGCGCTGAAGGATGATGAAGGAAATAAACTGTTTCAAGTGAGGGCTAGAAACCGGGAATCGAATGCTGAGGGAAATGATTCGATTTTAAGCTGTTTAGGGGAGGCAATTTTTGACTAACTGTGACTGTTTGCTGTGGATTCTGGCGACGGTTTAAGTGAAAATGACCGGGGAGGAATTCAGGCTTTTGACAGGCGGGAGGGGGGATTTTAACAGCAGAGATCGCAGAGGAGACAGAGGACATAAATAGTCTTAAAGCGGTTCGTCTCTGGGTTAGTTGCGCTAACTGCGTGTATATTTGTCGAAAAGTCCTAGGAGTAGTGAAAAATGACAACGATGCGGATCGGGCTATTGTTCGGGGGGCGATCGGGCGAACACGAAGTCTCCATTAGTTCGGCGCGGGCGATCGCCCGCGCCCTCGCTGCCGACGAAAATGCCTCTAAATACGAAGTTCTGCCCTTTTACATCCAAAAAAACGGCCGCTGGCTGTCGGGAACATTACCTCAACAAGTCTTAGCCACCGGGAAACCTCTGGAAATAGAGGAACAACCCGGAAAAGACGACTCTGCCGCGTCTGGACAGTTTCCTAATTTTAATGCCGTAGATGTTTGGTTTCCTGTTTTGCACGGCCCAAACGGCGAAGACGGTACGGTGCAAGGGTTGCTGAAATTAATGCAAATTCCTTTTGTCGGTTCCGGGGTTTTAGGTTCGGCGCTGGGAATGGATAAAATTGCGATGAAAATGGCTTTTGCTCACGCTGGTTTGCCGCAGGTAAAATACATCGCTGTCAACCGTTCCGAAATCTGGTCTAATCCTTGCGTTTTCCCCAAACTGTGCGACAAAATTGAATCAGCTTTGGGCTATCCTTGCTTTGTTAAACCGGCGAATTTGGGTTCGTCTGTGGGAATTGCTAAAGCTCGATCGCGCGCTGAATTAGAAGCAGCTCTCGATAGCGCCGCCAGCTACGACAGGCGGATAATTGTCGAAGCGGGTGTGGTTGCTAGAGAATTAGAATGTGCAGTTTTAGGCAACGACAATCCCCAAGCTTCAACCGTGGGAGAAATTACTTTTCAAAGCGATTTCTACGACTACGAAACTAAATATACCCTGGGACAAGCCGACTGCTCAATCCCGGCAAAAGTCAGCGGTGCGATCGTCTCGCAAATCCAAGAAATGGCAGTAAAAGCATTTTTGGCTGTAGACGCGGCAGGTTTAGCGCGAGTAGACTTTTTCTACATTGAATCAACCGGAGAAGTTTTGATTAATGAAATCAACACTTTTCCCGGCTTTACAGCTACCAGTATGTATCCGCAAATGTGGGCAGCGGACGGCATTTCTTTCCCGGAATTAGTAGACCGTTTAATTCAATTAGCTCTCGAACGGCACGGGGAAAAAGGTTGAATCGCGAGCGGCAAACTGCTTTCGTGTCAAGAGCAAAAAATAAATTATTTTGCAGGTAATATATCCATGCCAGCGGAAACGATATAACATGGTTGTGGCAGGCAGTGCCTGCCCGCCACCCTATTTCTGGTGCTGGTCGAGCAACTGGCAATTTTTAGCAGGCTAGTATAAATTAAATGCAACATAAAATGTTTAACTGAGAACAGCGAATAGCAGCGTCAATCTCACATCTTGCATCTTAAAATTTAACTCGGTTAACTTAGATGAGACGTTTCACTCAACTGTCGCATTGGTGGACTTACGGACTGTTTTTTCCCCTAGCGGTACTCAACTGCTGGTTAGCCCTCCTAGTTTTTGAATATTTTCGCGCACTGATTACAGTTTTGATCGTCGCTACAGTCTTCTCTTTTTTGCTAGATTATCCAGTGCGTTTTCTGCACAGATACGGCTTGAAGCGCGATCGAGCAGTTTTGTCGGTATTCTTTTTTACTTTACTGCTATTGGTGGTTTTAGGTCTGACTCTGGCTCCCATTTTGCTAAACCAAATCACTGAACTCGCCACCAGACTGCCGACTTGGATAGTTTCTGGCACAGAACAGATGGAAGCGTTTCACAAATGGGCGGAAAATCGCAATCTCCGCATTGATGTTAGCGGTTTGACTACTCAATTGAGCGATCGACTTTCATCTCAATTGCAGTCTCTCACTGGCGAAATTCTCAAATTTGGCTTGGGTGCGGCAGACAGTCTGTTGAATTCCCTGCTCACAATAGTCCTGACATTTTACTTGCTCTTGCACGGCGATCGCCTTTGGGAAGGTTTGTTTAAATGGTTTCCCTCCAAGCTGAACCTTCAATTGCGAGAGTTGCTGGCGCGAAGCTTCCACAACTACTTCGTCGGGCAAGCAACTTTGGCGGGTTTGATGGGACTGTCGATGACTGTTGCTTTTTTAATTTTGCGAGTTCCTTTCGGACTGCTGTTCGGTTTGGGTGTGGGTGTAATGACCATGATTCCCTTCGGGGCACCTTTCAGTATTTGCATTGTCAGTTTGTTGATCACATTAAACAACTTTTGGCTCGGCGTCACAGTCTTAGCTGTCGCTACAATAATTGAGCAAGTAATTGAAAGCGGAGTTGCTCCTCGGTTATTAGGCAGTTTTATCGGTCTCAATCCCGTGTGGATTTTAGTGTCGCTGCTGGTGGGGGTTAAGGTGGCTGGAGTAGCAGGTTTGTTAGTTGCTGTGCCGATGGCTGGTTTTATTAAGAATACTGTTGATACTTTGGAAATTTCGAGGAACAAGTCAAGGGAAATAGATTCGGTTAGTTCCATTAAATCTATAGAGCAATAAAATTGCAAAATCGGTTCATATTTAAGATTTTAAGGGAGTTTTTGCCGGCTATTGTGGCTGAGGTTGAGTTGGTACTTTAGCTTGAGGCATTACAGGTTTTTTACTTCCTGCTTTAGGTTTAGGCTTTGCGGGTGCTTTAGCTGCTGTCCTCGATGCAGGCGGGGTCAAAAACCCCGTTTCTACGTGAACGTCGATCGCTCACAACGAAGATTTTGACTCTTAACCAGGTTTTTGTGATTCCAGGACTGTTGTAGAGTTCGGATATCAATTCTGTCAACATTTCATGCCAATGCGGAATATCCTGGCCTGCAGCCGTAGTCTTGATTATTGAAATCTGAGGCAATTCTCCAATCCTGGCTCAGTTCGATCGCACTCAAAAGCTGGAATCCACACACAATTTGCCTGCACTTGTCGGGTTTCTACCCCAGCTTGTAGGGTAAACCCTACCAGTCAAGCAGATCTCACTAATGCTTGAATTAAAATTAAAGAGCATTTAGTTCTAAGTTAATTACAGTAGGTGCTAAAAATGGAAAACCATAATTATAACTCTCGCTCTAACTCCCACCAAATCAATACTATGTCAACCAAAGATATGCCTGCCTCTCAGCGTTCTCGCCGTTTTTATTTGCCGAAAAAAGTTGCTTTTTTATCCCTACTTTTGCTCGGCTCGACCGCAACTGTTGGGTGCAACGCCCTAACTTCTCAAGTTCCTGGAAGTTCTAACGCCATCAAAGCTGAACCGGCAAGTGCAGCGCCAATCTCAGCATTACCTGCAAATATATTGCCCTCTCAAGACTCTAATTTTGTCACTAAAGTTGTGCAGGAAGTCGGCCCGGCAGTGGTGCGGATCAATTCGTCTCGCACGGTGACGAACCAAGTTCCAGATGAGATCCCCGAGCAATTCCGCCGCTTCTTCGGTTCGGAATCTCCGATTGCGCCGGAAAATCGGGTAGAACGGGGCTCCGGTTCGGGTTTTGTCATCGGTTCCGACGGTCGCATTTTGACTAACGCTCACGTCGTTGACCGTGCAGATACGGTGACGGTAAAACTGAAGGATGGTCGCGAATTTGTCGGCAAAGTTTTAGGTGTAGATACAGTTACTGATGTGGCTGTTGTTAAAATTGAAGCTACCAATTTGCCTGTGGTGAGTTTGGGCAAATCTGAAGAATTAGAGCCGGGAGAATGGGCGATCGCGATCGGCAATCCCCTCGGTTTGGACAATACTGTAACTGTGGGCATTATTAGCGCTACAGGCCGTTCTAGCGCCGATGTCGGCGTTCCCGACAAGCGCGTCAGCTTTATTCAAACCGACGCTGCGATCAATCCCGGTAATTCTGGCGGCCCGCTGCTGAACCAGCGCGGTCAAGTTATCGGCATGAATACGGCGATTATTCAAGGCGCTCAAGGATTGGGTTTTGCGATTCCGATCGATCGAGCACAACAAATTGCTGACCAATTAGTAACAACCGGAAAAGCCGAACATCCTTATCTCGGCGTTCGGATGTTGAGCATTACTCCCGAAGTCAAGGCAGAATTCAATAAAAATCCCAACCCCAAATTGAGGCTGACTGAAGATAAAGGCGTGTTAGTTTTGGGAATTGCCAAAGGTTCTCCGGCAGAACAAGCTGGAGTTCGCGTTGCCGATGTGATCAAGAAAATCAACGGTGCAGAAGTCAGCGATGCTGGCAGCGTACAGCAAATTGTCGAGAAAAGTACAGTGGGCAGCGATCTGCAGCTTGAAGTGAGCCGCAGCGGACAACCTGTTACTGTTGCCGTGAAAGCGGGTGCTTTTCCAGCGGCCCAGGAGCGGTAGCATTGTTGATTGAAACTTATATCTTGCACGCACAAGCAAGAGTCCGGCAGGGGTTTAAACCCCTGCCTCAAAGTATCAGTCCTATGCAAGAGGACTGATACTAAGCTACTGTCAATAAATAGGGAGTAATTATTAGTCGGTTTTAACCGGATTGTGCTGTGATACGGGGGTTTAAACCTCCGGCGGGATGTCGGGGGTACTCGTTATAGTAAGTTACCATAGTTTATATGGGTTATTAAGAGGTAGAACAATGGCTAACATTAATCGGAGGCGTACTGAAAATATTAACGGTAACTTTTATGTAGACAGTACCTGCATTGACTGCGATACTTGTCGGTGGATGGCACCTGAAGTATTTACTCAAGATGGAGAACAGTCTGCTGTTTACCACCAGCCAACTAACGAGATGGAAGAAGTGCGATCGCTCGCGGCTCTTTTGTCTTGTCCCACAAGTTCCATCGGCACTGTTGAAAAACCCAAAAACATCAAACAAGTTCAGCAACAGTTGCCCGCACTCGTAGCTGAAAATGTTTATCACTGCGGCTATCACTCAGAGCAATCCTACGGTGCTGCTAGCTATTTAATTGTCCGTCCAGAGGGCAATGTTTTAGTTGATTCTCCCCGTTTTGTGCCGCCGCTAGTCAAAAACATAGAAGCAATGGGGGGCATTCGCTATCTGTACTTGACTCACCGCGACGACGTAGCAGACCATCAAAAATACCGCGATCATTTTGGGTGCGATCGCATTCTCCATACTGACGAAATTAACGCGGGTACTCGCAGTGTAGAAATTCAATTGGGGGGCAGCGAACCGCATCAAATAGCCGATGATTTGTTGATTGTACCTGTTCCCGGCCACACGAAAGGTCACACAGTTTTGCTTTACAATAACAAGTTTTTGTTCAGCGGCGATCATCTTGCTTGGTCGGAAAGTTTGCAGCAGCTAGTTGGCTTTCACGAAGTCTGTTGGTATTCTTGGCCGGAACAAATCAAATCTATGCAGAATTTGGCTAATTACTCGTTTGAATGGGTGTTGCCGGGACACGGCCGCAGGTATAATGCCGATCGACAAACAATGAGCAATCAAATGCGGAAATGTGTTGCTTGGATGGTCGATTCTTAATAGTTTAAAACCCTTTCTATCTTCGGCACTAGCCAATCCTACACACACAAATTCCGAGCCGAGGGCGACTAAGAATAAGAGGGGATATTTAAGCCGGATTGGGTATTAAGCCTTTGGAATGGCAACCAAAGTGATAGAATTAGCGGGATTAAGTTGCCTGAAAACTGGCGCTGACACCGAAATCGCTGTGACGGGCTATCGCCCGCAAATTCGTTTCGCTCTAAGCGTAAACTTGAGCTTTGGGGGCTGGGTTAAGTCTTTTCAAGCTCAAGTTTCAGGTCAAATTTTGGCTGGTTTTATTAATGGTTACTAGCGTCAAAACACTAAGGCATTAAGATCGCCAGTAATTCCCGGCTAACTTGTTTGTGAGATTGCCAGAGATATACCAAAACTTTGAGAGCCAGATATTCGGTATTTTTTAGTTGCCGTTGCAGGTGAATTTGGTAAATTTGAGGAAACATCTACCAACAGTCGAACAGGGTGCTGAAAGGTTGACGGCGAGGTTACGGGAATTGGGCGTAAATCCTGATGCTGTGTAGAAGATGGGATAAAGTGGGTGAAGCAAAGCTATCTTCCCGCAGAGGTTCCCGAAGGGTAGGGAATCGCCCTTGATGTATCTCAATCCTCTAGCGACAAGTCGCGCAGGAAATAAAAGCGATCGCTTTGCCAATTTTCTCCTTTAATTCGCCCTAAGTAACCAGTCAGCGGTGAAGAAAGTTCTATAGTCAAATCCTTTACGGATTCGTTTGTCAGCTTAGAATCAGTGGCGGCAAATGTAGCATTGTATTGAACTTTAATCTCAACAACCGTTGTAAAGTCGCTATCGGAGCAAAGTTGTTTAACTGCTTGTACGATTTGCGAGCGCAGCCTAATTTCTCTTTCAACTTTCTGAATATAATCATGAATTCTGTCGTCGATTTGCCGCCCCATTTCTAGATAGGGCTTGAGTTCAACTAAGTTGACAGCACCTGGATATTTAGCTTTTAACTCAACTAGCTTCTGTAAAGTCATGGCATTGATAATACTAACTTTCCATTCTTGTGCTGCTTTCAACATATCCGCCGAAGGATTGCCAGGGCCAATCACTAACTTGGTAGATTCTAAAAATTTATCCCGACTTAAGTGCATTCCTCCCAGTTTAATCAATTCCTCAGCAGTTCGACTGGGGATAAGTCTACCCGCCTTACACTCACCAACTAAGGGATAGGGTTTGGAGCAAAATAAATCTAAGCCACCAGCGCCGCCTTTGTAGGCATTTTCAATCTTAAATCCTAAGAATTCAAGGCTTTGACGTGTGATATTCTCAAAATCGGTGCCTGCTTGATAGTTGCTTTTTTTTTCTTCTAGTTCGATGCTGCGATTTCCCAAAGCTGCGATCGTTTTAATCCAATCAAAATCTCGATCTGGTTTTGCTGCTGGTAAATTTTCAGACCAACCTAGAAATATTTTAATTTCTGCGTCTAGTTGTTTGGCTTTTGGGTTGGTGGTAGATAAATACACTAATGCACTTTGCAACTCTTCCAATTCTGGATAATCGGGAGGCTCAAATTTTTTCAGCTTGTGACTGCGTTTAGCAAAGATAGATTCGCTCAACACAGGCGTTGAATCAGTAACAGTTAGAGATTTTGGCAAAGATACAAAATTGCCGCTGGGATGCACTGGCATTTCCAGCGGCTGAGCTAGCAGATAAACGCGAAGATGAGTTAGAAAAATATTACCTCGTTGCAGGAGAGTTTGCTGTAATGCCTCTGTTGTCCAGACTGTTAACCGCGACAAAGCCTCTAATGATTCGGGATCGTTTAGTATTTGACACCATTCGCATTTAGCCCAAGCTTTTATCAAAATCGTCTTAGAAGTTAACTGAGAAAATGAGGTTTTAGCAATTGGTAAAAAACTCGATCGGTAGTATTGCTCGTGGGGGAGCAAATTCATCGAGATCTTGGCTGGATATAGGGCAAATGACCTACCAGGCTCGATGAAAATTCGAGGCATGGCTGCAATCACTCGCCCTTCGATTAAGGCTTCCACATCTGGCGCAGGTAACTGCAAAGCCGTATCAACAAAAACAGAATAACTCATCCACTTATTGACCTAATAATTTATCAAGTGCTTCGTCAAGGTTGTTAATTTCCGTTGTATCAGGTATGAAGGTACTTTCAGCTATCTCATTTTCATCAACTAACCCATCAGGAATCTGACCCGACGGCTCGCTAAGAATGTCACAAATTAGAGGATTTTCAGCCGCGAGCTTTTTCTCAACAATAAACTCCAGTATTTGGTCTTCGGTTACATCGTAATCTGTGCGAGCATTGTTGACAAAATAAATAGCTAAGAGAGGCTTAATATCTTCACTGGCAAGCTTGACAAATTCTCCACCTAGTTCTGGAGAACGAAGTCGATCCAAACACTGTTTTCCTACTGTCTTCGGTTTAACATCTTTAGAACGAACTAAACAACCACGAGTCATATCAAACTTTTGATAATCAATTAATCGCTTTAATGCAGCACTGACAAACTTTGCCCCAGATTCTTGAACAACTGCTACTACTATCTTGACCGACTTTCCACCTTCTTGACCTCGAATTCTAAAGTGGAGATAACCTTTGTCTGCAGCTTTAGTTTGTACCTTTTCAATCTCCTCAATTTGCACTCGTTCCACAGTCTCCCCTTTTACTGCAAGAAAGCCAAGATATAGAGCTTCCGCTAAAATAGTGCTATCCTCAAAATATTTCTCGATTGTTTCCTCAAGTGCATTCAGTTCGTTGTTAAAAGCAAGTTCAACTTGATGGAGTGGATCTACGGGCGGTGGAGTAGGAGCGTCAGGTACTTTCCAATTCTTAGCACACTCCTCTAAAACCTTTCTGACAATTAACTTTTCTTTTCCCAGTTCTCTCAATTCACCTTCATGAAAAGGATAAACGGGATAAGGTGGAGTTAAACCTTTACTGTCATAAAATTCTTTGAGCCATTGAGAAACTAGAGTTACTACATCATCAGCATTCAGATACTGTAAATCAAAAATCTTTTCACCCATTCTAGCTGTGACTGACTCGGCCTGGGGTAATGCTCTAATTTGAAATTGCCAAGTTTCATCAAACATAGCTGTCATTAAGACACCTCGTTTAATTTTACCGTACAGGTCTTTTACTAAGAGCGCGACGACCTGCGCCCTGTTGAAACCAGCTTCATTCCGATCTACACTTTCTAACTCATCAAAGCCAATTACTAGAGTTCTGTAATCACCGATTAAGTCTAAAATTTGGCAGACAGTCTGAAATGCTTCACCTTCTTTATCCTCTTTTGTAGAATTTGGTAAACCCATTGCATCAGCTTGTCCCTGTGCCAAGGCTTTTCCAGACAGCCAGTTGGTTGCAAAGCTCACTTTATCTGAAGAAAGTGTCCACAGAATAGCCTGGATCAAATAAGGATTTTCGATGTTTGGCTTAATTTGAAGCACTTTGGCAGTTAAGCCATCAACTAATTTAGGATTTTTTGCTGATGAACCCGAAAATTGCTTGATTAACTTT
Organism: Microcoleus sp. MOSTC5; assembly: GCF_036701825.1. Lineage (NCBI taxonomy): Bacteria > Bacillati > Cyanobacteriota > Cyanophyceae > Oscillatoriales > Microcoleaceae > Microcoleus > Microcoleus sp. MOSTC5. Next base: position 29,140 of record NZ_JAUBRK010000042.1, read on the forward strand.
TGAGGTATGTAAGTTTTCGCGAATGCCTCATTGATCAATGCAGTTGCTAATTCTTGCCACTGCATTACGCCTTCGTTACCAATCTGTTTTAGGCTTAAAGACAAAGTGTTTAGAAAGTTAGCGTGGACTCGGTTTAAGTTTCCATAGTCTACGTCGCTCATATAAACAAAGAAAGAACCACCTTCATCTAGAAGGCGGCTGCGAATCCGACTGATTAGGTGGCTTTTTCCTAGACCTTTTTCAGCTTTGATCGTGATGCCACTAACTGTACGATACCCGGCGCGGATTTGCTCTATTGCCTGAAAGATAGCATCAGAGGCATGAGCATTGATAGAAGGAACGTCAGGAAAACTTGGCTTCCAAATATCATTGCTCCTGACTATTAACGATCTGTCAAAAGGGTTTTGACTTGCAATAGCTTTATTGAGGTCGGGGATTGAGGAGTGAAAGTCATTCATCGTTTTGTGTGTGTGTGAAGATAAAGGAGCGAATACACTACTAACTCAAGTTAATTAGGTTAAACGCTTGACATAGCAGCGCAAACCGTTAACTTTTGTGGTGATAGAATCTTCGATTTTGTCGGGGGCGCTGTCTTCTACACTGCCACCTATAAGTTGGAGAATATCTTGAGCCTGCATTTCCAACAGCCACTCATTGAACTCCGATCGCCCTACCCTTTCCCCGATCGCCCGACGCATCCGATAAATCGGCACTAAATCGTCTAAATTATAATCGCGGTTCAAGCTGTCATACACATCGATCGCCACAGCCTTAAAATCGTCATAGGATGCGATCGCCCCTACATCCGCCTTCCCCTTCTCAACCCCAACACTTGCCGCACCATCCTGATGCCGAATCCACTTCAACAAAGAATTTCCCAGCCGAGTACCAATTTGAGAACCATCAAACTCAAACAGAGAATCCTTACTTTTCAAGCCTTCCGCTAAAACTTCTTTCCCCTTCGCGCTCAATTCCACCAGCGTCACCCGATTTACCAGCGAATACTCGATCGCCCCAGTCGCCTGCAACTCGCCGAGCACTTCCACATATCTCTGACTCGTCTCATTAGTCCGCACAATCCGCTTAGTCAAATCCCCCTTTTTCACCTTCATCTTCCCGCCGCCCAAATCCCACAAATTCAGCAGTACCCGAACTTTCGCCTTCGCATCCCAAAGCGCTTGCTCTTCTGGTGTCAGAGTTTTAGACACTGGAATTTCATCATTCTCAGACATATCCATACCTTTAAATACTTGTTTTTACTATCAAATTCTACCAGAAACCTTGCTGGGAAACATTTAAACTTTTCCGCAAGCACGCCGGCGAACCTGCGAATAACTGATGCAGATTTCATTATTAAATAATTTTGTCACTCATCAGGACAGTAAAATTCGATTACAAAGAATATGAAGATTGACTAAAAACTTGTGAATTGATAAAATAGAATGTTGGATAACTTATCGCACTTCAAATTATCCGCAGTCAATACGAGCGATCGCTCTTTTCAATCAAAACAATCTCGATCGGCGCCTGAGACAACTTAGCAACCTCAACAAATGTAGCGATCCCAACCTTAGTCAACCACCCGCAACCCAGCTTAACTGCGACTTTAGTTCAATACCGGATTCTGCCTTTAGAAAGACGAATTCAACCTACACATTTTGTTAAATTGCAATGGCAATCAAAACATTGAACAACAGTTTACCCATGAAAAAGATTCCCGACCAAATTTCTGACATCAAAGAAAAACTTCCCGATTTAACTCCTACCCCTCCCGGTTTAAAAGCTCAAGCATCTAGCCACGACCTCAAAGCTCGGTTAGATTGGGGCGAACCCGGATTAACAATCATCGACGCTCGTGATTTTGAAAGCTTCGGCAAAAGTCACATTACCGGCGCCGTACCCATGCCAATCGACGACTTAGTAGAGCGAGCAAAATCCAGCCTCGAACCCATCCGCGACATCTACATCTACGGCGAAAACGACGAACAAACAGCCGAAGCCGCTAATCTTCTCCGCGCAGCAGGCTTTAGAAAAGTAGCCGAACTAAAAGGCGGAATTCCAGCTTGGAAAGCCATCGACGGCCCCATCGACGGCGCAGTCGAACACGGTAATCCCGGCCCCGATGCCTACAACGTTTTTTCTCGCTTGCAACACCACGCCGAAGCCCAGAAAATCAACAAATAATCACACAGAATACCTAGATACCCGACTTATTGAAGAAGTTGGGTATTTAACAAAATAATTTGTTTGTAGTAAGGACTCGCTCTTTATCTTAAAGCTTGCAGTAACTAAGCACTAAAGTCCTTACTACAAATTTAATTGCGATCGTATAACCGGACCAGATATTAACAGTCGCGGACGCTAAAAGTGCTTTGACAGGCTACTTATCGCGTAAAGTGAACAATGCACACCCTAGATAAACAAGTGTGTGCGTCCAAGACTGATTAACATTCCTTCCTCGCGTCCAAAAATGCTTTGACTTCCCTTAAAACTTGCCGATTCCCATCAAAAGTAATCAGCTTAACTGCATCTTCAAAGGAACTCCAGGCCGAATTTTGAACTTCCTCTACTTGCAACTGAACTTCCATTGAATTTACAAAAGCCAAAAAGTAAGTAACAGTCTTTTCAATTGATTCCCCTTCCTTCGCAAAGGAATAATGTTCCACAGAACTAGGCTTCCCTTCCTTAACAAAGGAATAACGTTCCACAAAACTAGGCTCCTCAAGCACTTCACAATCGCGGATGCCAGTTTCCTCCTCAAACTCCCGCTTCGCGGTTTCTAGCGCAGATTCTCCCTGATTGGCGTGACCTTTAGGAAACGCCCAATGTCCCGCTTGATGTTGAATCAACAAAAACAAACTATCAGTTTCAGTCGCAAAAACTGGCACAATACCAAAAGCTTCATCTTTCATCTTTTTACCGACACGATTTTACAGATCAAAACTAAAATTACCACCCCAACCGAGTCGGCTGTTCGTAAACGCGCTTCAAAGTATTGACATCCCTAGCCGAAATAGGCGGAGGGTTTCTCACTTGAGAAAAATAAAGCACATCAGTTTCTATCAAACTGTGGCCCCAAATTCCCAAAGCGTGACCCAACTCGTGCCGCGCCGTCGCCGGAACGTACTTACCCACTTGATTGGGATTCAAATAAACTGAAAACCGATGAGATAACACAGTTTTATCCCCATCGCGACGGGCGTACAATTCATAGGTAGCCTCTCCCGATCGCGATCGCAACACCCCTTGACGCAAAGGCGGAGCGCGACGTAAAATCCTAATATCAGCTACCTCCGAACTATCCACCACTTCCAAAGGCAAATAAACCCCCCATTCCCGGACAACATCCAACACAGCCCCCACCCATTCTTCAGACTTATTAGCATCAACTGGACGCTCAACATAAACCTGAATCGGAAACTTCGACCACAGCAAATGACCGAAATTCGGTGGCTTAACCTGGTCAAAATAATCACCGCTATCCGTGGAATCTTGCCAATTTGCCAGCGTTGGCGGCAAAGGGTGAACCTGTGGATTTGGCAAAGTCTTCGGGAGAGCAGAAAGACTTGCCGCCGGAGTATTAACCTGAGTAAAAATTATCAGGCTAAAACAACATAAAGCCAATCCCACACCAGCCAGCAATCGGGGTTTTACCGTAACTTTCCACAACCGCATTTTTGCAACCGCAGATAGACGAAAATAAACGCAGATGAACTTGATATTATCTGCGGTCATCTGCGGTTAAAAATCCGAATCTTATAACTTAGGCGTCAACCAACCAGCACTCAAAATCACCGTCAAACCCATAAAAACAATAGACAGACCCCAAGTAATCCGGTTCAGACTCGTTTCTGCACTCTTGGCGCTGGTAAACAATTGAGCTTGTCCGCCAATCCCTCCAATGCCATCACCTTTAGGACTGTGCAGCAATACAAAAACCACAAGTCCTAAAGCAGACAAAGACCAGATAGCTTGTAAAACAGAAACAATATTCATAATTAGCCGTAATTGGTAATTAGTAATCGGTAATCAATCATCATATCAAATTCGGTCGATCGCGCACATCCAGTCGATCGACCGCAATTTATGTAGGGACACGGCACTGCCGTGTCCCTACTGCTGCGTCCCTACTACAATCGGACTCGCACCGGAGTGCGATTGGCGCGAACTTCAAAATTAGCGGCTTCAATCATAGAGCGTCCCGTCATCTCCGGGGGCTGAGGCAACCTCAAAAGCTCCAGAATCGTCGGCGCAATATCAGCCAAACAGCCGTCCGTCCTCAGAGGAACATCCGTTCCGTGACCTGGAATCTTCAGACCTTCGCCTTCTACCAGAATAAACGGAACCGGGTTAGTCGTGTGAGCCGTCCAGGGATTCCCGTTCTCGTCAAACATCTGCTCAGCATTTCCGTGGTCAGCAATAATAATTGCCGTTCCCCCAGCTTTACTAATGCTGCTCAACAGCCGCCCCAAACATTTATCCACAGTTTCGATCGCAATTACCGTCGCACCCATCATTCCCGTATGACCAACCATATCCGGGTTAGCGTAATTAATCACCACCAACGAATAAATCCGCTTTTCCAAACCCGCCACAGCCACATCCGTCACCACGGCCGCCGACATCTCCGGCGCCTCATCGTAAGTCGCCACCATCGGGCTCTGCACCAACTCGCGGTGTTCCCCTATAAAAGGCTCTTCCAGACCCCCATTAAAAAAATATGTCACATGAGCGTACTTTTCAGTTTCCGCCGTCCGCAACTGCTGCAAACCGTGCTTAGAAATTACCTCGCCCAGAATATTGTTCAAATTCTGCGGTTCAAAAGCCACCATTACCGACAGTTTCGGGTCGTACTGAGTAAAAGTCGCAAACGCCAGCGGCTCAATTAACTGCCGTTCAAACCCATTAAAAATGGGAGACACAAAAGCCTGAGTCAATTCTCTAGCCCTGTCCGGGCGAAAATTAAAGAAAATTACCCCATCCCCGGATGCCACCGCCCCCGGAGCAATCCGAGTCGGAATTGCAAACTCGTCCGTCACTCCTTCAGCATAAGAGGCCCGCAACACATCAACAGCCGATCGACCGTCCGGCGCACCCTCAGTCGTCATCGCCTCGTAAGCACGCTGCACCCGATCCCAGCGCTTGTCCCTGTCCATCGCGTAGTAGCGGCCGCTAATGGTCGCAATCCGACCGACCCCTACCTCTGCGATATAACTTTCTATCTTGCCTAGAGCTTCGACGCCCTCTTTCGGAGTAGTATCGCGACCGTCTGTAATCGCGTGAATGCAAACATCAGAAATTCCCTGTGCCTTTGCTAATTGCAGCAAACCCTTAATATGACTGAGATGGGAATGAACCCCGCCTTCAGAACAAAGACCCGTTAGGTGCAACTTGCCGCCCTGAAGGCGCACTTTCTCACAAAGCTGAACCAGCGCCCGGTTGTTGAGCAAAGAACCGTCTTCGACGGCATCCGAGATCCGCACCAACTCTTGAGGAACCACGCGGCCCGCGCCCAGATTCAAATGGCCGACCTCTGAGTTGCCCATTTGTCCGTCAGGAAGCCCTACCGCCCGGCCCGATGTGTGAATCAGAGTTCTGGGATAAGCGGCCCAGAGACTGTCCATCACGGGTGTTTTCGCAGCTGCGATCGCATTTCCGTATTTTTCTTCACGATAACCCCAGCCATCCAGAATAATCAGCACTACAGGAGATACAGACGCTTGTGCCATGCGAATACCTTATTTAGAATAATTAATTTCTCGATTTGCATGATTTCCGATTTTGCGGAACATCTTCCGCTAATCAGTTTACATATTTTCTACGCTCCGGCTGAACAAAGCCAACCTAAAGTCCCTCAGCCACAGCATTGTGGGAACTAATTTCGACCTGCTTTGGGAATTGTTTAATTGATTGCCTTGCCCTGTACTGTGAATGCACAGTCGGAGGCTGTTACCTATCTCACCAACAGCGACCCTGCTTTTGCCGCCGCATTTTCACCAATTGTTCAACGGTAGGTTGCTATTGAAACACTAAGAAGATTACCACAGATGGCGGACTTTGACTACTGCCTTAAGGAATAGATTAAAAAGCTTTGACTGGGGTGGGAATAACGTTCAACGAGTTGAGCAAAAATCGGTTTCCGAACCGGCTCACTCTCAGCGGACATAAAATTCTACAACATCTTTTTTAATTTTGACATCGTAATTGCCAAAGAAATCGTGACCGAGCAGACCTATTGGCATTTGTTTGGCGATCGCCACTTCGACATTTTGGATCGCAGCACCCCCAACCCGAATCGATCGCACTACGCCGATCGGGAACTCGACAACGCTACCGTCAGCGATCCCCGCTCTCACGGTACGCACGGGTTTCACTCGCAGTGCAGTAGCCATCCGCTGAGTAATCAAAGTGCCGCTCGCCCCGGTATCGACAATCATCTCAAAAGTGTTGTTGCCGTTAAATACCACATCAATCACCGGCGTCCCGCCAGCGCGCCGCTTGATTTTAGCTTGAAATATCTTTTGATTCCCCGCCGGCGGTCGGGCACCAGGATTGGAGGGGCCCCTGCGAAACTGAGAGTACACATTGCCTGTTGCGGCTCCCGATCCTGCTGTTAAAGTGCGATCGAGCTGCTGGGAACTCACATGGGACACCAATGTCATCACCTTGGTTTCAGGCTGCGGGATCACCTGAAATCCTAGGTTTTTCGTCAACAAACCCGGTTTCTTAGGTATTGTTGAGAATGCTGCCCCCTGTAAATGAGAATGTAGCTCGACGCCCCCCACCGAGCCAACAGCAGCCAAAACGGCCGCAGAAACAATGCCCGATCGCCAAATCCGCTTGAGAATCACTTTTGCCATTAGAGGAATGCCTTGATTGATTCAATATCTAGAAGAACCACCGCCATTGATATCCTAACCTGCTCCCGAAAACAGATCGCCCGCTCCCACATCAGATCATCAGGAAAGCTTGGCAATTTTCAAGCGATCGCATACCATCAAACACAGGTAAACTTAAAAGCGGCAAATGGCATCAACTGCACTTGCCATTTGGATCACTTAAAAGTCAGGCGTTTGGGAATGATCGGCAATGCGTAAACTTTTATATTTTGCAACTATAGGAATGCTGGCTTTCTCGATCGGGGGATGTGGCGGCGACGGGGGCGGCAACACGGCCAGTCCCACTCCTAGTCCTACTCTCAGTCCCGGTGCAGCATCTCCGTCACCGGCCGCCAACGCTCCAGGAACTCCCGGTGCCGCGGCAAGTCCCACCCCAGCAGCCCAGACATTTCCCTCCCCCGTAGTAGCGGCCCAGCCCCCCGGCTTGCTCCGACCCACAAACCCCGACGAACGAGCAAGACAAGCTCAAGCAGACATCCAGGCCAAAAAGACAGCACCGGACTTAAACGGGACGGCAATTCGACAGACCCCCATCCCCGGCAAAGCAAACGATCCATTCTCAGTCCTTCCGCCTCAACCGATCAGAACAGACGGCGGGACGCAGGGCAACGAACTCCCCAACCTGCCTGTCCGACAAGTGCCAAATCTGCCCAAGCTGCCAGATGATAGAAACCCCCCTCAGTGGACGCCAGCACAGCGCCCAAGCGCAGGGGGCGGCGGCGCAATTGCCGAACTTCCCCAAACCCAAAGCCCCGTACAGGTGTCCAGTCTTCCCAACCTGCCGTTAACCCGCATACCCCAATGGAGGTCGCCAATTTCAACGCGTCCCCAAACAGCCCCCGGACGCCCCGGTACTAGACCAGCAGGCTCCGGTGCTAGACCAGCAGGCTCCCCAGACATAGCAGGAGATCCTGCATCTATACCTGGACTGCCCTCCCTACCGGGCTTCCCAAGAGGCACCACCGGACGGCAGCCAGCCGGCCCCGGACGCCCGGGATCTAGACCGGCAGGCTCCCCAGATATAGCAGCAGCTCCCGCATCATCTATACCCGGACTACCATCTATACCGGCATTCCCAAGAGGCACCACCGCACGCCCCCAAGCAACACCGGGACGCCCGGGAACACCGGGACGCCCGGGAACACCGGGACGCCCGGGAGCACCGGGACGACCGGGAGCACCGGGACGATCCCCAACGATCGCTGCTCGCCCCCCCAGCCCTCCCAGCATTCCCAACATCGCCACCAGAGAACTGCCCGGTCTACCCAAGCTGCCAGAATTAACGCCGCCGCCCTCCTGGCAAGACCCCAACCCGCCACCCCCCCCAGTGGCTGCACCAGCCCCACCGCCTCCGCCTTCGACAGACAATGCCAAAGGAGTTGAAGTTAGTGGCGTAGTCAGAGTTGGTAATGACATACTGGTAATTGTGAAGGCACCTAACGAGCCAACAAGTCGATATATCAAAGTAGGACAGCGGATTGCCAGCGGGCAGGTGCTGATCAAACGGGTTGATTTCCTATCAGCAGCCGATCCGGTTGTGATTTTAGAAGAAAACGGTGTAGAGGTGTCTAAAATTGTGGGAGAAAAATCTCCCCGAGTTGCCCAAAACCCAGTTTAATGAAAAATTTACCTCAATCCTTGGAACGAAAATTGAGAACAGTCATGCTTCGCTCAATTCAAAAATTCGGAATAGTGATGTTGGTTAGTTCGGGGGTAGGATGCCTCTCACTGCTAGCCAACATTCAGCAGTCATTGGCGGCGCCAGAAGCCGCCCAAAACCGCCCTCCCGTTTGCGAAGGCTCTCCCCCCAACGGTCGAGTCAAATGCAACTACGAGAATGGCGACAATTATGAAGGAAATTTCGTCAACGGCAGACCTCAGGGACAAGGAATATACGTATACTCGAAGGGCGATCGCTATGAAGGACAGTTTCGCAACGGCGTGCCCAACGGTCAAGGTGTCTTCCTGTTCGCCAACGATGACCGCATGGTGGGAGAGTTCCGCAACGGTCTGATCGTTAGGGGAGAAGCTATTTTTGCTAGTGGCGATCGCTACCGGGGAACATTTGAAATTGTTCAACAAGTTGGCGGCGGGGCTGCTAGCAGTCAGCCGCACGGTCAAGGGCAATTTATCTTTGCTAGCGGCGATCGCTACGCCGGACAGTTTTTCGCAGGAAACCCGTTTGGTCGGGGAGTGTTCACCCGCGCTGACGGCACGCGCTGCGACGGTCAGTTTTTCAACGAACAGCTAGACGCCAAAGGTAGTTGCACCTTCCCAAACGGCATTCGCTACCAAGGCGAATTGCGCAAGGGACTGCCTCACGGTAGAGGAGTAATTACAGATGCTAAAGGCAGACGGTTTCCCGGAGAGTTTCGCGCAGGCAAGCGCGTTCAACCGTGAATCTAGCCTCTAAAATTTAACATCTGACATCAGTGGAGGCGTTTTGAGATGACGACAAATGCTGCTTCTAGTTCTTGGCGCACCGGCCAATTTCCCTTCGACTTTGCCCCGCAGCGGACTCAAGATGCTGATTTGTTGCAACAACTCAATTTTGTGCCCGGTTTGAAGGAAGTCTTGACTTTGCGCCAAGTTCATGCTTTGGAACACGCTACGGTTTGGGTACTCAGCCAATCTGGCGGTACGGCGACAGCAAGAGCCGATAATGATTTATTGGGCGGGATGTCCACAGACCAAGGATTTTATCTTTACGGTCGCGTTAACATTGCACAGTTGCGTCAGGCAGTGCGCGAGGCTTTGCAGCGGATTGCCAGCGGAGAGTGGGATTTAGCTGTACATCCCCGCTGCGGCACGAATTTGTCGGTGGGAATGCTACTGACTGCTGGACTTGCTGTCGGCATCAATTTAGCCCTGCCCCGGGGGCCCATTCTGCAACTTTTAGGTTTGGGAGCTGCGGCAGCGGCGGCGGCTCAGTTAGCTCCTGATGTGGGAGCTCTGGCTCAGCGTTACGTCACAACTGCTATTCCGTTTAATTTAGGTGTTGTTGATATTACTTTAAGTCACGACTTCTGGGGACGCGAAGCTCATTTTGTGCGGGTGCGTTGGGTTGAATAGCTGTTGCGGGAGGGGGAGAGTAGAGAAAATCTTGCTTCTTCCTTCTTGCTTCTTCCTTCGTTTAATTAGTGCTTTGAAGCCAGGGCGATTCCCTTCGGGATAGCTTCGCACGCGCGTACTTCATCTAACAAAAAAAATAAATGTGCAAATTAGCGATCGACAAAACCTGGGTGGCAAGTCTACTGGCTGTCAGCTTAGCCGTACCAGGCAACAGTTTTTTGCCTTTCACGCACAATGCGAGTTTTGCTGGCGAAATATCCCAAACTAACCAACCAGAAATAGCTCCTGACGGCAAGATAGTTCCCGTCAATGGCAAAGTCAATGTTAGATTAACAAATAAAACCAACGATCGACTATTTTATCAGGTAGCTGGACAGACTAACCGCCGCAGTTTAGCAGAAAATTCAACAGTCGCGCTGCCAGCATTGACACTACCAGCCTCAATTGTATTTAGGCGACCAGATGGCGCATTATTGAAACCCAGTTTGAAACCTGTTGGCGAAGGAACAGTAGAAGTAAGATTAGACGAGACGAATGATTTAGGTTTGGATAAAACATCTTTAAGGATTCGGAATGACGGCGGACTTTTTCTCAGATAGAAAACTGGCAAGTTTAAAAAATTAACCTTCATTAAATATCTGTCTGCGTTAATCTGTGTGCATCTGGGGTTAAAACGTCCAATCGCCCTTGCCCCAGGAATTGTCAGGCAACAGTTGAATCATGTAAACTCAACTTGGCGATCGCTCCGACAACTCGACCTCACACTGCCGTACACCATCCGAGTTCCTATGTCAATCAAAAAAATTCTTTCCATAGCGCTGTTAATTTTCATCCCCATTTCCATCGCCGCTGAGTATTTGCACTGGGGCTCCCTCGCAGTTTTCATCACATCCGCTTTAGGCATTATACCTCTGGCTATTTGGTTGAGCACAGCAACAGAAGAAGTGGCGATCGTTACAGGCCCCTCCATAGGTGGCTTATTAAATGCAGTCTTCGGCAATGCTACAGAATTAATTATTGCCATAGTTGCCCTGAAAGCCGGCTTAATTGACATTGTGAAAGCCAGCATAACCGGCACAATTATCAGCAACTTACTCTTAGTCATGGGATTTTCCATGCTGCTAGGAGGCATACGCTACAAAGAACAAGAATTTAAGCCAATTATCGCGCGGGTGAACGGTTCCACAATGACTCTAGCAGTGATTGCAATTCTGCTGCCAACAATGGTAATATACACCTCCAATGGAGTCGAACCCGCAGCTATAGAGAATCTTTCCTTAATAACTGCGATCGTCCTAATTGCAGTTTACGCTTTAACTCTGCTATTTTCATTAAAAACTCACAGCTATCTTTACGAAGTCGGCTTACTAGAACTAGAGTCAGAAAATCCTCAAAATACAAAAGAGGAATCTACTACGCACAAACCTAATTTGTGGCTGTGGATAGGAGTGCTAGTTGCCTCAACTGTTGCCGTTGCTTTTGAATCAGAAATTTTCGTTGGCGTTGTCGAAGAAACTACCAAAGGATTGGGATTGACGCCGCTGTTTACAGGGGTAATTCTCTTGCCGATTGTTGGTGGCGCGGCCGAATATGTAACTGCGGTGGGAGTTGCGATGAAAAACAATATGGATTTGTCAGTTTCTGTCGCGATGGGTTCGAGTTTGCTAGTTGCTTTGCTGGTAGCGCCGGTGTTGGTGATTATCGGATTAGTAATTCATCAGCCGATGGATTTAAACTTCAATCCGTTTGAAGTAGTTGCAGTTGCCATTGCAGTGACAATTGCCAATCTAATCAGTATTGACGGGCGCTCTAATTGGCTAGAAGGAGTGCTGCTTTTAGCCACATATATCGTGTTAGGAGCAGCATTTTACTTTCACCCCATTACTTGAAGCAACAATTTTATTGGAAGGGCAATCGTGCGTGGTTGCCTTTCTTCCTTGAAAATAACTTATCTTTTTTCTGATTTTTTATTTCTCTTTGTCTTCTGCCGTTAATTAAAGAAAATAATTTTTGGGATCAAAGTAATTACGGACAGGTACACTTTTGAACAGGAAAACACTGTCGTCTGCAACTTCTTTTTCTGCCTTTACTGTCGCGACAATCAGAAGTATCCCGACATTCTACCTTATCTTCACAAATTTGCTGACGGGGAAAAATACCCAAATTTTGTATAGACACTTCAGCGGTAAGCCCACCCTGGTCTATAACTTGATTATTTTCTTTAATTTCATAGAGAAACTTATTTTCTCCCTCTAAAACCGAAAAAGTTCTTATTTTGTGACTGTTAGCCAACTTAAATCCAAAATCCTCGGAAAACTCACCTTTGTTGTAACCTCTGTCTGTGTAAGGATAGGGGTTAGTTTCCATGCCCTCAGTCACATTTTTAATCACCACCCTTCTGTTAGGGCCGGGAGGAGTCTTGCTGGAAACAAATCGAGCGCTTTGCGAATCAGGGGAGATCGCAGTACCGGCACACGCACCTACATATTCAGTGCGCTTAAATTGAATCAAATTAATATTAAAACTATTTTCGTTTTTGACCCTAAATTGTGCTTCGTTAGTCTGCTGGGCGCTGACTGTGAAAGCTGCTAGCGTCAAAAAAATTGCCCCCAGCAAAATAGCTAGAAATTTAATTTGTGGCCTCCCTGTAAAAAATCTGGCCTGTTTCATTTCTCTACCTCTAATGTTAATAGATAGCCTTTTGTTTACAAGTTATTATTTTAGCTTGAGAGCAGATATGTTGTCAAAGTCGCTCGGATAGTTTTATAGTCAGGACTTTAGTCCTTGATGTTGAGTGGCGAAAGTAAAAACTGAAGTCCTGACTGCGAACTTGGTAGAGTCATGAATAAAGTCCTGAGTACGAACTTAACTACCAAGTTACTCGATCGCGCCATTTTTCTAATAGTTTTTCCCCGACTCCCTGCACTCGTTCTGCATCCTCCAAAGAGGTAAAAGGTTGCTGTTGCCGCGCTGCAATAATTCTCTCGGCTAACTTCGGGCCAACCCCGGGCAAGGTTTCTAATTCTTCCTGACTCGCTGCATTCAAATTAACTAACTTTTGACCAGCAATTTGAGGTTTAGCGATCGCAGATTTTGATGCTGCTTGTAGTGAATCGCACTCTTTTTTCTTAGCGTCAATTTTCTGTTTGATTCGGGCGGGAATTCCCAAGATTGCACCTTTGTAAAGCCGATCGAACTCCCGCTCAAAATGGGCTGCAACCGTGGGACTCTCGATCGCCAGCAGCGTCTCGTCATTCCCGTGATTTGCGGCCTCACTCCAGTTGTGAGAACCTGTAAGCACAGTTTTGCCGTCCACAACGCCGAATTTGTGGTGCAGGCGATCGCCCATTGGTAACAGCGGCACTCCCACCGTAGTCAGCGGCTTTCTCCAAGGGCGATTGTCAGCTTCTAACTTGCAATCTTGGATGAAAGTCGCACCCATCATATCCAAACCTTCACTGTAAGAGCGATAAATAAAATTAGAGTCAATTAAAGCTCGCACCGCAACTCCTCGCCTAGCTTCAATTTCCAGAGTATTTGACAACCGCTGAGCCGAAAATACAAACAGTGCCAAATCAACCGACTTTTTCGCACTACCCAAAGTTCGATTTATCAAACCGTTGACGCTTTTTTCCCAAGGCAAAGTCGCAGTTGTCGGCGAAAATTGCACCGCAACTGTCGCATTCCCTACTCTCACTTTTTGTACTTGACGAAACGGCTTTTTGATGCCAAATTTGCTGTCCGGTTTGCCTCCGGGCCCGTCGCCCCACATCAGGTTAAATTCTTGAGTAAATAGTTGCGCTACTCGAGCATTTTCAATTTTCAGCAAATTGTTCGCATTGCCGCGACTTGCTGCTGTCTTGAAATCGCCGTGTATATCGCTTGTGGTAAAATTAGCAGAAGTGACGATTACGGTTTTGCCGTCAATTACCACAAATTTGTGGTGCATCAAATCGCTGCCTTTACTGCCGTCAGCAGTATCGTCAATTACAGGAATTCCTGCATCTTTGACAATTACCAAAGCATCGTTTTGCTTGATTTCATCGGCAGTCAATTTACCATCTTTATTGGTATCAGCAAGTTGGACAAATTCGCTATAACGATCGCGCTCTCTTTCCGGTAATTTCGCCAACTCCTGGGCTGTAAAATCGCTCCAAGGGCGACTATACATCTGTTCGACAATTAATCTCACTTTAATTCCCGATCGCTGCCGAGCGGCCAAAACCCTCGCAATACTGGGCAAGCGAAACTCCTGAACTGCTACATCTAACGTCGATCCAGCACTGGCGATCGCAACAGTGACCAACTTTTCCAAATCATCTCCAAATCTAGTTTGCTGGCGGTAAGGCTCTGTATAACTCGAAGCGATCGACTGATTGAAGTATACTTGCAACAAGGGGTCTTGAGGCAATGGAGCCAGACTCAGAGGTAAATTCTGCACGTCTTGCTTTGTTTGTCCACAGCCCGCCAGATTGATCGCCAGCAGCCCAGCACAACAGAAACCGAGTAAATGATAATACAATACAGCCACAAAATTTTAAAAAATATAGAGGTTATTAGCCTTCCGACAGTTCAAAGCTATGGGAGCAAGTAAAGTTACAACTTATTAAATTTATGCAAGGGAAGAGATTTTGCGTCTTGTAGAACTGCCTCGATGCCGGAAGCATCACTGGTAGGGTAGCAGCAATCAGGGGCGTGGGTCAAACCCGATACCCCTGCTTTATGGCTAAAAGAAAAAGAATTTTTCCGTGCGGTCACAAAGGATATGGTAAAGCGTGCCATCGCTGCACGCAAGAGTTGGTAGCCCAGCAGCATTACGTTGAAGAGCTGGCAGAAAAACAAACCAAAAAACAACGGAGGGAAGCATCATTTGCTAGAGATATCATCGATCTCAGAGGTCTGCCAGACCACGTAGTCACTAAAGCTCGCGCCATTATAGCAGCTTTGGGAGAAAATAAGAATTACAGAGATTTCGGCGGCAAACGCCTGCGTCACAACCGTTTGATCGTCAGTATTCCTGTAACGCGCAACTACAGAATGCTTTGTGAAGATTGCGGCACTTTTTTAATTCCCCAAAAAGTTTTGTCGCACGAAGACTACAACGTCTGCAAACCAGGAAGTTAGTTATTGGTTATTAATTATTGGTAGCCACTCACAACAGTCAACCGTCAACAGTCAACATTCATTAATTAGTTATTTAAAATCATGCAAATTTACCTCGACTATAGCGCCACAACGCCACCGCGCCCAGAAGCGATTCAAGCCATGCAAATAGCCCTGACTCAGCAGTGGGGAAATCCTTCCAGCTTGCACGAGTGGGGACAAAGGGCGGCGACAGCTTTAGAATTAGCGAGAATGCAGGTTGCTAGCTTGATTAACGCGCTACCGGAATCGATAATTTTTACCAGCGGCGGCACTGAAGCGGACAATTTGGCAATTATGGGAATTGCTCGTCTTTATACAAAGCCGCAGCATATTATTATCTCCAGCGTAGAGCATTCCGCAGTAGCAGAACCGGCGCGACAACTCGAACAGTTGGGATGGGAAGTGACGCGCCTACCGGTGGATAAATTTGGGCGAATTCATCCTTTGGATTTGCAAGAGTCGCTGCGATCGAATACAGTGTTAATTTCAATTATTTACGGACAAAGCGAAGTTGGGACGCTGCAACCAATAGAGGCCTTGGGACAAATTGCGCGCGATCGCAATATCATGTTTCATACCGATGCAGTTCAAGTTGCCGGCAAGCTGCCGATTGACGTGCAGAAATTGCCCGTAGACTTGCTTTCGGTTTCCAGTCACAAACTTTACGGGCCGCAAGGTGCGGGGGCGCTTTACGTGCGTCAAGGAATAGAATTAGTGCCAATGTTAGGCGGTGGCGGCCAAGAATTGAAACTGCGATCCGGGACGCAAGCGCTGCCGGCAATCGTCGGTTTTGGGGTGGCGGCGGAGTTAGCATTGCAGGAAATAGATGTGGAAACGCCGAGGTTAATTGGATTGCGCGATCGGCTTTTTGACCTATTAGCTCATGTCCCCAGTTTAGTACCAACAGGCGATCGATATTGTCGGCTGCCGCACCACGTCAGTTTTTGCATCGTCTCCCCTTCCTGCCGCCCTTACCAAAAGAGAGATACAGAGCGAATCACAGGCAAAACTCTGGTGCGGCAGCTAAATTTAGCAGGAATTGGCATTAGTTCCGGTTCTGCTTGTAGCAGCGGGAAACTAACTCCCAGTCCGATATTATTAGCAATGGGATATGACGAAAGCGGCGCCGTTGGTGGAATTCGCTTGACTCTCGGACGAGAAACCACAGAAGCTGATATTGATTGGACAGTAATTGCGATCGAGCAAATTTTGGATAGATTAATGCCCAAAGTAGCATTATGTAAGCGTTAACATTAACTGCAAGCCCAGATAACCGTATTTATCCGCGTCCATCCGCCAACATCTGCGGTCATTCGATTTTAGATTTTAGATTTTGGATTTTGGATTGATTCCACGGATAAATTCGGGGGCTTGAGGATTTTAGATTTTAGATTTTGGATTGATTCCACGGATAAATCCGGGGGCTTGTACCATCAAGAAAATCTTGGTCAAAATCATCAAAAATCAGAAACAAACCCAAAAACCCACCCCCAATCATGATAAAATAAATCCCGGTGTTATTCACAACTCCCCACAATGGAAGAAAACCGCGCTCAAGCCTATCTGCAATTAATTCACACCCTGCTGAATTGCCCCAACGGAGAGGAACCGCAGATATTACAGGATAACTCAGAATTGCTCGATCGCGGATTTCTGGAAACTTGCGAGTTAGTAGCATCAACCTTGGCAGAACAAGGAGGCGAGAATGGCGCTAATTTCCTGCGAAATCTGGCCAGTCAGCTATGGCAATTCATCGATACGAACGATGACGGAGATAGCAATAACTCTGAAAGTGAAAATTTCCAAGAGTATGCAAACTTTTTCCTAGAATTATTGCGATCCGAACAAGATAGTAATAGCGATATTGCAGTAGTTTACCCCATGCTCGAACAACGGCAACATCTCCTCAATGCCCGTTTTGCCGAGATTTTACAGCAAGTATCCCACAAGTTAATTGACGGCGAAAACTCAGAAACAATTAACTCAATTATCAGCCTGATTGAAAATTTGAGTGTTCATATTAGTGACTTTCCCAGCGGTAATAGAGCTAACAATATTGAAATTGCCATTACAGGTTATCAAATAGTTTTAAATAATCGGGAACCAGGAAGCGAAAAATGGACGCAAACTCAAAATAATCTGGCTATTGCCTACAATAACAGAATCAACGATTCGCTGGCGGAAAATCAGTAATATCAATTCCGGTTGCATCGGAATTAATATCACCCAAAATCAGGACACGGCAGTGCCGTGTCCCTACAATAAATCTGGCGTAGGGACACGGCACTGCCGTGTCCTCTATATCATTCCGGCCTAGCCGGAATTGATATAACGGGCGATCGCATTTTACACGGCGGCATTAGAAGTCCGCACCCGCGATGCTTTTCCGAACAATGGCAAACGACACAAAATAATCTGGCAGTTGTCTATGCGGGTTCAGAGATAATTCAGAAGTGTTGAAATCCTCTATCGAGCTTTAATACAATATCAGGGTAAATACCGCTGCTATCAGTCAACCAGATATCGGTGCTCTCCGTAGTGATTCCCACAATCGCGGCTCCGTTTCCTATTTTTTCCACTAATAACTGAGCATTTGCGATCGGCAAAAACAGCACTAACTCGAAGTCTTCGCCGCCGTATAATGCCCAATCTAAAGCTTTTTCGGTTGATACAATTTCGCTGAAAATATCGGGAATTGGTATTTTTGTGCGATCGACTTTTGCGCCAACACCGCTAGCCCGACAAATTTGAATAATCGCATCAGCTAAACCGTCGCTGCTGTCCATTCCGGCGATTGCAATTGGGGATTTAACCCCCCCCGGCCCCCCCTTGCTAAGGGGGGGAGAATTGGACTCTTGCTTCCCCCCCTTAGCAAGGGGGGGACTGAGGGGGGGTTCCATCGCACCTGGAGAATTGGACTCTTGCTTCCTCCCCTTAGCAAGGGGGGAACTGAGGGGGGGTTCCATCGCGCCTTCGGAACCTAAAATTTCCCAAACAACCGGCAAAACATCCAGCCTCGGTTTAGGGCACTGGTGAGCGAGAATTAAAGAAGCTCGATCGACTTCTGTAAGATTTTGCCCGAATTCTGGATTTAACAGCAATTCTAATCCCGCGCGGGAGGCTCCGTGAACCCCAGTAGCCACAATCGCCCAATCAGATCGCGCATTTGACCGACTAATGGTACGATCGCGCTCAACTTGTCCGAAAGCCGTAATCGCCACCGTCACCACGGGCGATCGCACAACATCGCCACCGACGATCGGCGTATGATATTCTTGCAAGCAAGCCGTCATCCCTCGATAAAACTCTTCAACCCACTCCACAGCCGTATCCGACGCCACAGCAAGGGCTACAGTCACCGCCAGAGGCGTTGCTCCCATCGCAGCCAGATCCGACAAATTTGCCGCTGCGGCGCGCCATCCTGCGTAATAAGGCCCCGTAGTGCGATCGCTAAAATGCACTCCATCCACCAACATATCTGTAGTAATAGCGAGAGATTGGTTGGGATTTGTAGGCATCACAGCGCAATCATCACCCACTATCTCTGCGGGGCAGAATTTTTGCAATATTCTTAAAAGACCTTGTTCACCGATATCTTTAACTTTCATAATTTGGAATTAGTCGATCGCACTTTCTCACTTCACCATTCCTTACCGGAACTCGGCGGCAAGCGCAACCTAGGAAACCTATAAAAAGTATCCCCTTCATCATCTACCTCTAAAATTGCCGAAAAAATCTTCACTTGCCGAGTTAAATACTGCTGAGCAACTTCGGCCTCAACCCTAGCATTAGCGGCCAGTTGTATCAGCGAAACCTGACTCTTTTGAGTTTCCAACAACTGATAAAAAGCCTCATCTAACCGCTGCTTTTGCTTGCTTTCATTCACATTTTTTACAATCAACAATCCTGCGAATCCGCCCAAACCAATTACCAATAAAAATTCTAAAATTGCCATACTCTCGATTAAATTCCTGATTTCAATAACGAAATATAAAAATTATCTCTTCTTGCAGCCCGCCTCAGCGGGCTTTGTGTGTGCAGAAGCGATTTCAATCGCCTTCACCTTTATTTAGAAAAGATTTCAATGGCTGTCACTATTGATTTTTTTAGCCCGCGCAGGCGGGCTTTGTGTGTGCAGAAGCGATTTCAATCGCCTTCACTTTTGACAAGCAGCGATTTCAATTGCCGTCATTAATTAAACTTGAGGTCGCACCAAATTTTCTATTCCTTTAACTACCTTAGCAGATACAATCTTGTCTCCTTGCTTCAGTTGTTCCAAAACTTCTTTTCCTTCAATCATGTAACCAAAAACAGCATATCGGCCGTCCAACAGATTCAGGCCAGCGGGCGTGAGTTCAGGTTCAAACAAGAAAAAGAAAAACTGAGAAGAACCGCTGTCGGGTTCAGCTTCCTTGCGCGCCATTGCCACAGTACCGAAAGCAGAAAAAGGCAAAACAGGCTCGTCGCGATAGCGCCCCGCATCTTCTAGAGTAATCCCGTAAACAGGCTCCTTTTCGTCTCTGACGAGCACTTCCAGCGGAACATTCCGGTATTGGCCAGTACCTGGGTCAATAAAACCCTCTTCCTTGCCTTCGGGGTCTCCGGTTTGCAAAACGTAGGATTCTTCCGATCGAATAAACGGCAAACCGTCATAAAAACCTCGATCGACTAAATCCACAAAATTACCAGCCGTAACCGGCGCGCTGTAGCCGTCAACCACTACAGTAATTTCCCCTTTTTCAGTTTGTACGGCTACAGTAGCGCGCCCTTTGAGTTGAGGGAGACTAGCATATTTTGCCGGCACTTCAAACGGAAACTTTGTCACCATCAACTCTTCGATTTCGCCTACCGAACCCAGGATTGTGGGTTTCAAGTCAATCACTTTTTCCTTGTTTTTAGCCTCAACAGCCTTTTCCAGTTGAGCAATTCCCTCCTTGACTTGTGCAAGTAGCACCTCAGCTTCCGGCTTTTTGGCGTCGGGAATACTCGCTAAAATGTCAGATTCCCGAAGGTTGAGAATCCTGGAAGCCTTGCTGACATCGCTGCTAATGGGCCCCCAACGTTTAGACCGTATGTGGTTGCCAATGTCTTCGAGACTGATTTGCAAATCTCGCACAGTCTGATTGTCAATAGGTAAAGCGAAGCGCAGCAGCGCTCGGCCGTCGGTAATCGCATTCCCAGCAGGCATACTGCTGCTGGGGCGTTTGGCATGGGAGACTGGACTGAAACTCAGTCCGAGAGAGAACAGCAGGAGTGCTAAAGCGAGGGTTTTGACCCAGCGCTTGCACGTATCGATCGAGAAATTAGGCCAATGCAACATAACTTTAACTTTTATTGCCTCTATTATCTTCCCACAGCGCTGTCGGCCTTCTATCCGTTTGGCGTACACTGCTCGTCGCCGAACTTCCTTCCCTTGAGAGCTTTTTAGCTTTCTGTACAGCACTTGCTCCCTTTGAACGGTAAAATAAAATGCCAATTGCTTTTGGATGCCGTCAGCTAGACTGCGGCTTTAACTTGAGCCGCTCAAAAACGGATACAATCCCCAGACTCCTGTCGTGGAGAGATCAAAATTTTAGACCAAGGTTCAATCTCCCAAATTCATCTGTGGAGTAAATCTAAAGTCTAAAATCTAAAATCTAAAATCGACTGACTGTAGTTCCCCCGTGCCGGCAAGGCGACGGGATTGCCCGCAAAAATTTATATGATCTCCAGTAACGACTTTCGACCAGGTGTTTCAATTGAATGGAATAACGGCGTGTGGCGGGTTATCGAATTCCTCCACGTCAAGCCAGGAAAAGGCTCGGCTTTCGTGCGGACAAAATTAAAAAACGTCCAAACCGGAAACGTAGTAGAACAAACCTTCCGGGCGGGCGAGACTATGCCTCAAGCCAACTTGGAAAAGAGCGCGATGCAGCATACCTATAAAGAGGGCGACCAGTTCGTCTTTATGGATATGGAAACTTACGAGGAAAGTCGCCTCAGTGCCAAGCAAATAGGCGATCGTGTCAAGTACCTCAGTGAAGGGATGGAAGTCAACATCCTTCGCTGGAACGACCAAATCCTGGAAGTGGAACTGCCCAACTCTGTTGTTTTGGAAGTGCTGCAAACCGATCCGGGAGTCAAAGGAGATACTGCCACCGGTGGCAGCAAACCAGCCATCGTCTCCACCGGAGCTCAGGTTATGGTGCCTCTATTTATTTCCATTGGAGAACGGATTCGGATAGATACTCGTGAAGACAAGTACCTCGGCCGAGAGTAGAAACGACGGAGGAAAAGGGAGTTTTTAGTTTTTAGTTCTGAGTTATGAGTTAAAGAATTCAAAATTCAACACTCATCGCTCACAGCTTAAAAACTATCCCTTTGCCCTCCAAACTCGGTGAATTCTCCAAGCTTCGCCGGATTCCTAATTTTCAATTTTCAATTTTCAATTTTCAATTCTCAATTACCCTTGAATCTGCTGTGCAACTAGACTTAAACCAGCTTTGCGAACTCCTAACTGTATTAGACAAAACAGGCATTTCGGAACTGACCTTAAAAAGTGGGGATCTTGAACTGACAGTGCGCAAAGGCATTCTGGCAAGTTCACCAGGCACCGCTGCTGCGCTCCCTGCTGCCGTGGCGACAGTCGCTCCGAGCGCGTTGGGCGCTGTTGCTAGCCCCACCTTAGCCTCACCTCCTGCTGTTGACCAAAATGTAGGAGCAGCTCTGGCTGAGGCCCCTGCCGCCACACCAGTCGCCGTGCCTGCTGCCGTGACTGCTCCTGTCGATACGAAATGGGTGCCAATTATCTCGCCGATGGTAGGAACCTTTTATCGCGCTGCTGCTCCCGACGAGCCGCCTTTTGTCAATGTGGGCGATCGCATCAAGGTCAGCCAGACAGTTTGTATTATCGAAGCGATGAAGCTGATGAACGAGATCGATGCTGATGAAGTGTCCGGTCAAGTGATGGAAATTTTAGTTCAAAATGGGGAACCTGTGGAATACGGTCAAGTTTTGATGCGAATTAATCCGGATTAAAAGATTACTTTATTGTTATGGAATAAATGCTAATAGTTCCAGATCACTTCTCTCCGGTGAGTTTGATGAAGTCATCCCAGCCTGTCCCGCAAGAGGTTGTGCAACAAGTTGCTGAGTATTTCAGTATTTTGAGCGAGCCAATGCGTTTACGAATTTTGAACTTGCTTCGCGACGGCGAAAAATGCGTGCAAGAGTTGGTGGAAGCTACTCAAACGAGTCAAGCCAATGTTTCTAAGCACCTAAAACTCATGCTCCAAGCTGGTATCCTTACTCGCCGAAGTGAAGGGACTTCAGCCTATTATAAGGTGCAGGACGAGTTAATTTTCGAGCTGTGTAATATGGTGTGCGATCGGCTTGCCAGCCGGATCGAACAGCAAGCCCTACACTTTCGCGCATTTAGCCTGACTACCAAGCACTAAACATTAGTCGCCAGTCATCAGTCATCAGTCATCAGTTATCAATCCCTACTCTCTGTCTTCAGACCGATGACTAATGACTCCTAACTAATGACTTCTCACTAATGGCTGATAATTACTAAAGGGGAAAATTTTTGTCAAAACTTTGGCGGGTACTCGGCTGAGCCACCTCCAAACCTTCGCCACCCAAAAGTTCTAAAGGCTTGCCTTCCACCGAAATCCAAACCTTGGTATTCGGTTGTAAACTCGTAGCCGTATAGATAACTTGCCCTAACCGGCCAGTCATTGAATTGCTACCTCCCCCCGAAGTAAATTCTGCCGACAAATCGACATAAACTCCGTCATTCTTGACACTCAAACCCCGGAGTTTTGTCCCATTAGGAATTTCGCTAGAAACATTTGCATCCTTGGGCCCGGCCAACAAACTGTTAAAAGCAGCTTGTAAAGTTGCATCAGGCTTGTCAGCTTGTTTGACAGCTACTTTCGTAGGAACTCCCTCAAATTTGCCACTGGCATCTTTAACCCAGTAGACTTGCACTGTCTGGGCTGCCGGCTGCGGCAAAAGCTTGGGCTGAGGCAACTTTGATACCAGAGCGTTAGGCGTCTGAGCGTTAGGCGTCTGAGCGGTAGGCGTCTGAGCTGTAGGCGTCTGAGCGGTAGGCGTCTGAGCTGTAGGCGCTTGGACAGGATTTGGAGGGGGTACCGGGATAATTACAGCAGGGGATTCCGCAGGACTTGGGGACAGCGCCGGAGCGGTAGTCGGAGCGGAAGAGTGCGTGTCTGCAGGGGTTGGCGAACGGTTCGCCGTCCACCAGGCAATGCCCCCTCCTGCCACTAAAGCTAACCCGCAAACACCGGCAATCACTGCTGTGGAGACGCGGCGTACTTCTTGTCCATCTTTCATAATACAAATCCTCCTTAGAGATAGAGCGCTTGGGACGGTGAGGAGCGACTCCGATCAGCTACATTTGTCTATGGTTAGATTCTGGAATTGACACAATTGCATTGCTGCTAGCGAACACTTTATGGCAAGCCCAACATTTTCTGAATCCGACTATTGGAATCCTAGACCATAATATGAGATTTAGTGTGGGAGTATGTCACAGTCTCTCGATCGGCTTAGTGGCCATATTCTATAGTAATCATAAAAAATTAAAGGATGAAGGAAGAAAGAAGAAAGAAAAAGGAAGAAGGAAGGCAACGGATGGATGTAATGTGGGTAACGGGGGTAACGGATAGAAGGAAGAAGGAAAAAGGATGTCGATAAAAATATTTTTCCCCAAACAAAAAGCGCCCCTATTTCTAGGAGCGCTTTTTGTCAATCAAGGACTAAAACTTAGCCGTTGATAGAAGGAGCAACCATTGCTACGGGAGTTGTCTCACCAGCAGCCAAGTCGAGAGGGAAGTTGTGAGCGTTGCGCTCGTGCATGACTTCCATACCCAAGTTAGCGCGGTTGATGACATCAGCCCAAGTATTGATGACACGACCTTGAGAGTCGATAATCGATTGGTTGAAGTTGAAACCGTTCAAGTTGAAAGCCATCGTGGAGATACCCAAAGCGGTAAACCAGATGCCGACTACTGGCCATGCACCTAACAAGAAGTGCAAGGAACGGCTGTTGTTGAAGGAAGCGTATTGGAAAATCAAACGACCGAAGTAGCCGTGGGCTGCGACGATGTTGTAGGTTTCTTCTTCTTGACCGAATTTGTAACCGTAGTTCAAGGATTCGGTTTCGGTTGTTTCACGAACCAAGGAAGAGGTAACTAAAGAACCGTGCATGGCGGAGAACAAAGAACCACCGAAGACACCAGCTACTCCCAACATGTGGAAGGGGTGCATCAGGATGTTGTGCTCGGCTTGGAAGACGATCATGAAGTTGAATGTGCCGGAGATACCCAAGGGCATACCGTCAGAGAAAGAACCTTGTCCGATGGGGTAGATCAAGAATACTGCGGTGGCTGCTGCAACTGGTGCAGAGTAAGCTACGCAGATCCAAGGACGCATACCTAAGCGGTAGGACAGTTCCCATTCACGACCCATGTAGCAGAAAATGCCGATGAGGAAGTGAAATACTACCAATTGGTAGGGGCCGCCGTTGTACAACCACTCATCGAGGGAAGCTGCTTCCCAGATTGGGTAGAAGTGCAAGCCGATGGCGTTGGATGAAGGAACAACTGCACCTGTGATGATGTTGTTGCCGTACATCAAGGAACCTGCTACTGGTTCGCGGATGCCGTCGATGTCCACTGGAGGGGCAGCGATGAAGGCGATGATGTAGCAGATGGTGGCGCTGAGCAAGGTGGGAATCATCAAGACGCCGAACCAACCTACATAAATGCGGTTCTCGGTGCTGGTGACCCAGTTGCAAAACTGATCCCACAGGTTGGCGCTTTCGCGCTGCTGTAAGGTTGTGGTCATGGTTTTATGATTGCTTTATTTGGTTTTCAATGTTCGTGACGGCTTTGTGTTCCGCCATGTAAATAAAGATAAAGCTTTTATTTCTGTTTGTAAAGGCCTTCTAAGCACAAATTTTCTTATACTTAAGATAAATTATGCTTATTCCAAGCCATAAGCCTTGCTGTATCGGGAGTTTAAAAGCAGAAAGCGGAATTTGCGGACGATCGCCCACAAATGAAGAATACTCATAATCTACCTGGGCAACGAGATTCGGGACAGGCATCCTTGTTAAGATAGATGAAGGGTTGCGGTTGACGATCGCAAAACTCGCACTGCACAGATATATGTTGTTGCACAAGTCAGATCGATAAAAATCCCAAGAAATGTCCCGCACAGTCACCTACAGCCCTGCTTATACTCTGGTTCCCACTTACGAGTGTTTTAACCGCTGCACCTATTGCAATTTTCGGGCCGAACCCCTGCAAAGTCCTTGGCTGACGCTACCAGAAGCCGAAAAACAGCTCAACTTCCTGCAAACTCAAGGTGTAATTGAAATTCTCATCCTCAGCGGCGAGGTACATCCTCAAAGTAAACGGCGAAAAGCTTGGTTGCAGCGGATTTACGATTTGTGCGAACTGGCACTTGCTCTGGGATTTTTGCCGCATACTAATGTGGGGCCGCTCAGCTTTCAGGAGATGGCACAGTTAAAAGAGGTAAATGTATCGATGGGGCTGATGCTAGAACAGCTTGCCCGAGATTTGTTACAAACGGTTCACCGACACGCACCGAGTAAAGTGCCGGCGCTGCGGCTGCAACAGTTAGAATGGGCTGGGGAATTAAAGATTCCGTTTACAACTGGTTTGCTGCTGGGAATTGGGGAAAGTGAGGGCGATTGGGTCGAGACTTTAGAGGCGATCGCCCGGATTCATTCGCGTTACAATCACATTCAAGAAGTTATCATCCAGCCGCACAGTCCGGGAAATCAGCAAAGTTGGGACGGGGAAGTTTTTGATGCTACAAGAATGCCGGAAGTAATTGCGATCGCCCGCAGCATTTTACCTGATGAAATCAGGCTACAAATTCCGCCGAATTTAGTTGCACAGCCAGACATATTGCTGGCTTGTTTAGAAGCTGGTGCTAGAGATTTAGGAGGAATCGGGCCGCTGGATGAAGTTAATCCCGATTATCCTCACTTGCAACACCAAACTTTAACAGAAATTTTAGCAGCATCGGGATGGCAACTTGTGCAGCGTTTGCCTGTTTATCCTCAGTACGATAATTGGCTGCCCCAGACATTGCAAACTGCTGTAAAACAATTCAGAATTAGTCATTAATTATTCTAATTTCTTAGTCGGCGGAGGCGGACTTCGTTTGTATAGCAGCAGCGGTTTCAACCGCCGAGTGATATCAATTCCGGTTGTATCGGAATTAATATTACCCGAAATCAGGACACGGCACTGCCGTTTCCCTACCGCGATCAGTCGTAGGGACACGGCACTGCCGTGTCCTCTATATCATTCGGCGCAGCGAGATTTGATATGATAAAAATAAACAATTGAGATTTTAAATCAAAGAACCGCCCCCATCAATCCAGACTTCAGTACCTGTGGTAAAGCTGGAGGCATCTGATACCAGAAAGAACACTAATTGGGCGATTTCTTCGCTAGAACCGGCGGTATTATCAGTCAAAGGAATCATGTCTTGAATGGAATCAGGTGCGACTGGAATGCGATCGAGATTTCGCTTAGTGGTACTTTCCTCAATCGCAGTCAGCACCCCACCCGGACAGATAACATTGACTCTGATTTGGCTGGGAGCAAGTTCTAGCGCTAGCATTTTTGCAAAGGCTACTTGGGCTGCTTTACTACAAGCGTAGGCGGTGGCGCCAACTTTCCTGAAACTTCTGGTGCCATTAATTGATGATGTAATGACAATCGAACCTCCTTGTTTTTTCAGATGAGGAACAGCATACTTAACAGTCAAAAATGTTCCTCTGAGGTTGGTGTTAATTGTCCGATCCCACTCCTCGGGTTCTATCTCCTCTATCGGCGACCATACACCGTTAATACCCGCATTTGCAAAGACAATATCAATTCTTTGATATTCGTCAAAAATTGTTTGAAATGCCTGTTGCATTTGCTGAGAATCCCCAACATCTGCGGCAATAGCCAGCCCGCAGCCTCCTTCATTGACCAACTGGCGGACGGTTTCTTGCCCCGTTTCCAAAATGTGATCGATAATAGCAACTTTTGCGCCTTCCTTGGCCATTAAAATTGCTGCTGCATGACCAATTCCCGACCCACCGCCGGTAATTACTGCAACTTTTTCTGAAAGTTTCATATTTTTTTAGATAAATATTTTTTTGGGCGATCGCAGAGCATAAAAATAATACTAGATAGAGGAATTTACTCCTCACTACACACAAGTTTCCGCGATCAAAATTATGAAAGTAAAAAGTGGTTTAAGGTACTTATTATAGCGGTAAGGTGCGCACTGCGCACCCTACTTTAGGCAGAGGAGTACGTCAATTTTAACGCAGTCCTTACTGCTGCGGCACCCAGACCGAAACAGAACCGGCGTTACACCGAAAATCACCCCAACCATCGTCATTAGTTGTGATTGGTTCTTTGATGTGTTCGGTGATGTCAATATAAGTTCGATTCGGTTGTCCGACTTCCATAAACTTGGTGCCCTCGTCTCCGTTACTGAGTACCACAGCCATGCCGCCCGGATGTTCTTCAGTTCCGAGTCGCGTCCAGCCAATGGTATTGGCGTGGTCGAAGTAATCGTACTGATTGCCGTAGGAATAAGTTTGGCGCGCTAACAAGAATTTATCGAGAAGAAACTGATGTTTGTCTAACCAAATCTCGTATTCGTTGCCATCGTTTGCTGTATCCTTATAGTTATCGCCGTAATAGTCCGGGTAAAAAATGCACGGATATCCTTCGCTTCGCAGCAAGATTAAAGCGTAGGCAAGAGGTTTAAACCAAGCCTCGACAACAGATTCTAGGGATTGTAATGGTTGAGAATCATGGTTGTCAACCAAGGTAACGGCGAGGGCTGGTTGCTGTTGGACGAGGGTGTTATCAAAAATTGTTCGCAAGTCGTAGCTATTGCCGGCCTTGCTAGCAGCGTGGAAGTTGTAGTGGAGGGGTGCGTCAAATAAGGTGACTTTACCGTCGGTTGCTTGGATGAAGCTGTGCAAAGCTTCCACTTCGTAAGACCAATATTCGCCTACGGCAAATAGGTCGCGTTGGGCATAGTGGCGGACGTGTTCCAACCATTCTTGGAAAAATTCTGCTTTAACGTGTTTGACGGCATCGAAGCGAAAGCCGTCAACGTTTGTTGTATCGACATACCACTCACCCCAGTATTTTAATTCCCCGGTGACTTCTGGGTTGTCCATATCTAAATCGCAACCCATGAGGTAGTCAAAATTGCCTTTTTCTAAGTCTACTCCTCGATCGAATTCTTTACCTTTGAGCAGGTAAACGGCATGGGTTTCTGTGTCGTAAACGTTGTAATCAATGGCGTCAAAATGCCACCAATGCCACTCCATGCTGGAATATTTTTTGTCGCGTCCGGGGAAGGTAAAATGCGTCCAAGCTTTGATTTTTTGATATTCGCCTACAGTGTCATTCCGGTTGTCGGGATTGAAGGGTGTAGCTTCGGATTCTTCTTCTGCATCGGCACCTAATTTGTGGTTGAAAACAACATCGGCATAAATCCGAATTCCAGCATCTTGTGCAGCTTTAATGGCGGCCAAATACTCATCTTTTGTGCCGTATTTTGTGCGTACCGACCCTTTTTGGTCGAACTCGCCTAAATCGAATAAGTCGTAGACGCCGTAACCTACATCCATACCGCCGCCGGTTCCTTTATAGGCTGGCGGCAACCACAGGGATGTAACGCCTTTTTTGGCTAAATCTTTTGCAGATTTCGCTAGCTGATTCCACAGGCTGCCGTCGTCGGGGCTGTACCAGTGGAAATACTGCATCATCACGCCATTTAGTTCAGACATAAATTTAGTTTTTCCTATTTTGTCAAATTGCGATCGACATTTGTGTTCGTAGCTCGCTAGTTTACGTATGTCTGCAATCTATGGTTAATAAATATCATAAAAGATGGGGCTGCTAAAAAAAATCTATCTCTTGATGTATTGACAACAAAATGTAAATTTGATATTAATTTAATTACTTTATCCAGACAGCAAAATATTAATCTGGTGGCAATTGTGCAGCAACTCGCTCAACTCTGGTGTTCCAAGTACCGTCGATCGCCAATTCAAGCAATCTAAATCCCGGGGGGATTTGGTCAAGGATAATCGGATGACTTTTCGGTAAAAGTTGGATGCAGGTGCTGGGTGTCCCCAAGTAGGTAACTGAGCCCCGCTGTTGTTGAAATTCTTGGTGAATGTGGCCACAAAGAACGATTTTGATTTGAGGATATCGATCGACAATTGCTAAAAATTCATCGGCATTGTGCAGCATCATTCCATCCATTATTTCAGAGTCGATCGGCAAAGGATGATGGTGCAAGGCAATGATAACAGGTCGA
The DNA here is from genome assembly GCF_036701825.1 of Microcoleus sp. MOSTC5. NCBI lineage: Bacteria > Bacillati > Cyanobacteriota > Cyanophyceae > Oscillatoriales > Microcoleaceae > Microcoleus > Microcoleus sp. MOSTC5. The sequence goes on from NZ_JAUBRK010000042.1 coordinate 58,644, forward strand.
TCGCCGGTTTGTTGCAGTTGAGAGTCGAGCCAATGCAAGCTTTCTGGGGAAAGCCGCCCGCCGTCGCATCCGGCTTCCACACTCGAAAGCAACAGAAATTGCCAGTTTCCTAGCATCCATGATTTTTCTGGGGAAAGGGGCGGTTGATTTAAGATTTCTGCCATGACTGGGATGTTGTCGTGGTTCCCAGGTATCCAGTAGGCGGGTATTCCGAGGGGGGCGATGAGGGAGACGAGGCGCTGGTAGGATTCGGGTGTTTCGTCTTGGGACAAGTCGCCTGTGAGTAGGAGTAAGTCGGGCGGCGGCTGTATCTGTTGCAAGCGATCGAGAACTGCTTGGAGGGTGCGGGCTGTTGAGAGGCCTTTCCATTCTCGATCGAGCTCTGCAAACAAGTGAGTGTCGGTGATTTGGGCGACGAGTAAGGGAGAAACTGGTGTCATGGCTGGTGTTGCGGGTCGTTGCTATAGTTCTAGAGTACCTTCCCACAAGGGTTTTGGGGATATGGGAAAAAAGGGCGATTCCCTACCCTTCGAGAACGCAGGCGCGTTCGGGATAGCTGCGCTTCACGAAATTTTTGACAGGTATGTTAAAATTTTCGAGATTTGGTGTACTATAAGAAAACGTCAAATTTCAGACGTGACGGCGGCATAGCCAAGTGGTAAGGCAGAGGTCTGCAAAACCTCCACCCCCAGTTCAAATCTGGGTGCCGCCTTTTTTAATTGTACAGTGACACATTAATTGTCATCAATGACAGATTACTGTCGTGGAGCCAAATTATGTGTCGCTGGGACAAATTAATGTCTTCTATTATATTTGTCCTGAAAAGAAGAGAGCTTACAAAAGTATTACAAATATATTGTGGCAGACCCCGGCCTTACCTTTCAACCCACTCGTAGTCTATGACCATTGAAGCCCTATAACCCTAGAATAATAGCATTCAGTCGGACAAAATAGCTTTCAACCCACCCCTAGTCGGGATGGCCATTGAAGCTCCAATTCGTCCATACCAATAAACCAATGCACATGAACTTTCAACCCACCCCTAGTCGGGATGGCCATTGAAAGACTGCGGGGGTTTCCCCGCTAGCAGAAACCAATCTACACTTTCAACCCACCCCTAGTCGGGATGGCCATTGAAGCTCCACTAGCGACCAATAAACATAAACCCCGTTCGATCGCCTTTCAACCCACCCCTAGTCGGGATGGCCATTGAAGCTCTAAGCGCTTAAACCCTAACCTAAACTGGCTTCCAGAAACAAATTTCGTCAACCTTAGAAATATTGCTCTGGAAACTGTAGTAACAGGAGGGTGGACCATCCCAGACAAAGCCCAAACTTAGTCGGGCTATTAACTTGAGAAGATTCGTCAACCTCTTGGGGATTTCACTCCCGCTGAGGTTCACGAAAAAAAATAAGGTGGGTTCCCCCTTGATCGGAGGTGATTCAGTAGCCACCACTGTAGTACATCTACACCCCTATTACTGGGAGCGCACCTTATTCCTATCCCGAAAGATAGCAGCATCAGGGTGGGCAGCTACCAGGGTCAGAAAGCACAACTGTCTTTCAACAGTCAAACTAACCCCCATTTAGCACAGTTCAGAGGCTTTTGACGGCATGACCTGCGGCGCTGTTATCAATTATATTCAATTTTCAAGGTACGGTACTGATAATTCTCACGATTTTGAACGAGATTGATAGGCTAGAAGTGCCATCTCTTTGGCTTTCTCTTGAGGACTGCCGCGAATGGGTTGTTGTCCTTGCTCAATGACGATACCGATTTTTGAGGCTTGGGCTTGAATATTGTCAATTAATCTGCCATAACTCCATTGATGAGTATTAACTCGGTACTGTTTGGCGTATTTTTTCTGTGCTTCTATGTAGCCAGGAATTTTGGCTTCGGCTTTTGCCTGGACTTCTGCTTGAACTAATTCCCGCATATTACCCACTTCAGGAACAACAATGCTTCCGGCTTGATAAGTTTTAGCCAGTGCGACGATCGCTTTTGCCAATATTCGATCTACATATTCTCCTAATTCTGATTCGCGAAACTGATTAGGAGCAGCATTTTTTTGGGCTTGATGCCGTTGGTGAGATAGACGTTGTTTTTGTTGGTGTTGGCGGGTAAGTAGTTGATAATTATCTCCTAGCAGTTGTTTGATACTGCGATAGGCGATCGCCTCTCCTGTGGTTCCATTTATAATTGCTGCTGTAGCTGGTTTTTCTAATCCCATTGCTATGCCGAGCAGAATATAAGATTTACCTTCATAGAGAGGTTGGCTAGGGCGAGGAAAAGGATTATTAATTCGGGTTAAACTTGACTGTTTGCCGTGAATAAATGATTGTTGTTTATCATTTAATTTACCTTTTTGCTCCATCTTGGTAAGAGTTTGGGCAATTTCAGTAGCTTTTTGTTGACGGACTTGCTCTGTACCTTCGGCAGTCCACAAACGGGTATCTACGGTACAAAATAAGTTGAGACGATGGATATTCCAAGGTTCTCCTTTGCCTTTACCCTCTTGCCAACCAATACGTCCTGAACGCAGGGTGAAAAGAGCGCTGGAATGTAGGTCTTTACTGGCGCGTTTAGTTTCCTGATCTTCATAAAAGCGTTCCAACCATTTTAATTGTCGTTGGTCGCAATAAATTTCCCATTCATGTTCTCCTAAACCATTAAAATGAACACAGAGGCGACCTTTGTCGTTTTTACTCCAGGTTAAATCTTGGTTGGTTTCATAGGCAACAGGGAAAGGTATTGATTTCGATTTAGTAAGTAATATATTTTGCCAAGATTTAGCTTGGGCTTCATTTTCAGGGGCGGTTGTAGCGGCTGTAATTAAGGTTTGTAACCAGTTTTCCCCTGTTAAGTCCCGCCCTTTGGGTTTGCGACTGTTGAGTTGTTCTTGTAAACGTTCAATTTTGATCTCAGATTTGCGGCGTTTTTTGGCAAATTCCTGGGGTTCTTCGGGTTTGGTGGGAATTTTGCACCCATTTTTGAGTAGGTAGCAGATCGCAGCGTGGGTGAGGATATCTTCTGTTTTTTCGTAGTTATCAAAAAGAAAGGGGAGGAGAGGTTTATTGGTTGAGGTTTTCGCTTTCTTGGTCTTTTTTGCTGGTTTGGGTTCTGGAGATGGGTTTTCAGGGGTGAGGGAAGCGAGAAGCGCGATCGCTTGGGCGCGAATATCGTCTAAAGTGCGATCGCTTTCTGCTACCAATTCCTCATCACTTTTGAGGATGCCTAACCAGCGAGTTTGACCGACTAATCGCTGCTGTAGCCTTTGCTGGACTTTGAACCAAGATTTGTAGATGTAACTAATCAGAGTAATGGCAGAGGTATAAAAGCGCCCTGGTTGACCCATATAGCGCGGGTCAGTTTTCAGGGAGTCGGATAACTGCTTGACGATGCCAGCAGGGAGTCTACGTTTTTCTCGCCAGGTTTCAAAGTCGGGATGGTTCGCTATTTGGTTGAGGATGTCGTTAATTAAGGGCGTGTTCAATTCAGCCATTAACCGCCAGAGTGCTTGGCGGCTGGGTTCTTTGGCAATTAAGCGGCACTGAATAGTGATCTGACTCATAAAAATATAGTATCACAAAATAACATTATGTGTTTAAACTGCTGGGATTATTTTGCATCTTTGTTAGGTATTATGAAAATCTATGGATAATTTCTACACCAGCACAGAAGCAGCGCAAATTACCGGATGCAGTCGGCGGCAATTACAGTATTGGCGAGAGAAAGGGGTAGTTGTACCAACGGTTAACCCTAGCGGTAAGGGTCGAAATGTCTATTATTCTCCAACGGACTTGTTGGCGCTGACTGTGATGGAATATTTGCTGTCTATGGGTTTGAGTTTTGAGGTATGTCAGGAAATGCTGGAAACTCTTAAAGCTACTGAGTCGTGGCTGTTTCAGCCGTCTGTGTTAGAAGGGCAGAGGAAACGGTTTATGCTGTTATTGGATTTAAAGCGACGATGTTTGGTAAACTTTGACAGTGGTTTGGCGTTGGAAACGATTAATCGGGGGTTGCCTGTTGTGCCGTTTTGGAGCGATCGCATTCATCAACGTTTACGGGATAATCTCAGAAGCTTTGAGGGCTAGAGGAGCGGCTACCGGATTCAGTGAGAAGCTAATATCCTGATATTTCCTGGAGAGATATTGCCGGAATGTGAGATAAACTAATTCATGATTATTTCAATACGGAGGTAGAAATTATCGGCAAAGCGGTTCAGGAGGATGTTCCACAGTTAGAAATGATGCTCTCTAAAGTTTTAGAAGATTTTAAATGTCAATTCTAGGATTGATGAAGATTTTGACAGATAAGCTGAAGGAAAGACTGGCGAATGATTATGAATGGTGCAAATCATCATACGAACAATACTGAAAATGATTTTGCTAATTCATGGGCATCTGCAAAACTCGGAGATATTTTTGACCTTGAATATGGAAAAGCATTAAGAAAGAGTGATAGATCTGGATCAGGTCAATATCCAGTTTTTGGATCAAGTGGGATGATTGGCTATCATAATGAGTATTTAGTTGAGGGTGCCGCCTTAATAGTTGGTCGCAAGGGATCTGTTGGTGAAATATTTATTTCTGAACAAAATTTTTGGGCAATTGATACGACATATTTTGTAAGAGTTCCTGGTGAAATAAATGTTAGGTTTGCATACTATCTCTTTATATTTCTCAACCTGGCAAAACTAGACAAATCGACAGCTATTCCAGGTCTTAATAGAAATGATGTTTATGAACTAAATATTCAAATATCACCACGAAATGAGCAAGACCGTATCGTAGCTAAAATTGAGGAACTTTTTTCTGAGCTTGATAAAGGAGTTGAATACCTAAGAACTGCTCAAGCGCAACTCAAGGTATATCGTCAGTCAGTGATGAAATATGCCTTTGAAGGCAAGCTGACTGAAGAGTGGCGTGAGGCTCATGCTGACCCATTAGAAACGGCTAATCAACTGCTAGAGCGTATCCAACAGGAGCGTGAAAACCGCTACCAACAGCAACTAAATGAGTGGGAAGAAGCAGTTAAAGCTTGGGAAGAGAATGGCAAGGAGGGTAAAAAGCCTAGCAAGCCTAAGGAACCGGAAATTGTTCCTCCACTAACAGAAAGGGACACGGTAAATCTGCTTGAATTGCCAGAGAGTTGGACATGGATAAGCCTTGCTCATATCAAAGAATTTTCTATGTATGGTCCAAGATTTTCAAGTAAAGATTATGTTGATGAAGGTGTGGCTATTCTGCGGACTACAGATGTTAGTGACTCTGGGAAAGTTGACTGGAAAAATTCGCCCAAACTATTAATCAGTGATGATGAATATGAAAAATACAAGTTACTTGAAGGCGATTTACTGATTACTCGAACAGGCAGTATTGGAACAATCTCTGTTTTCAATGATGACAGAAAAGCTATAGCCGGAGCTTTTTTAATTCATTATAGGTTAGTAACTCATATAAACTCTTGGTTTATCTTTTATTTCTTAAAATCTCAAAGGGCCCAAAACCATTTTTATGAAAACAGTACAGGAAGTGGTCGCCCAAACCTAAACGTACCTAATATTGAATTATTGGCAATTCCCCTTCCTAGCTCTGAGGAACAAAACAAGATTGTTCAAATGCTCGAAGAAAAAAATTCTGTCTTAGATTCCTTTGAAGCAACAATAGGCGAAACGCTCAAAAAAGTCAATGTACTCCGACAAAGTATTCTTAAGAAAGCTTTCTCTGGGCATTTAATAGCGCAAGATCCTAATGACGAACCTGCCAGCATTTTGCTAGAATGGATCAGGGCGGAACGCCTAGCTGAGCTCAAACCAACCCGTAAAATAAGTAATTCAAGGAAAAAGCCGAGGAAAAAAGAAGTGGTAGATTTAATTAGCGTTCTTGAATCTGCGGATAGCTGGCTCAGTGCTCAAGATGCTTTTCGGGAATGTGGAGTTAGTGATGGGGCAGAAACCGATATGATTGAGAAGCTATTTGTTGAGCTTCGCGATTTGGAAAAGGAAGACCGCATTGAAGTGGAGCGGCGGGGGGATGAGGAATGGTTACGCATTCGCTCAACAGGTAGGAGTTAACGATGCGTTTACATTGGTTATGGATTGGTGAGTATAAAAACCTGAAAAATGTCACCATTGATTTTGACCAAGGAGAATGGATTACCGTGGTCATTGGTTGGAACGGAACCGGAAAATCTAATGTTCTGGAAGCATTAGCAACGATTTTCCGCGACCTCATCACGGGTGAGAATGATAACAAAAATAAAAACAAGCCCTCCTTTCATTATCGTATCAAGTACCGTTGTCGCAATAATTTTATGCACATCGATGCCGACCCAAAACGGGTCAACAAACCATACCAAATTTATGTATCCGCAGAGGATCGCGATGAGGCGCAAGAAATAATAAATCAAGGTTCAATTTCTGGTATTGAATCTGAAATTCAAGATAAGGATTTAGGGGAAAGTATTACTATCAATCAACTCCGAAAGAATCAAGACCAGTACTTACCCAAATATATTTTTGGTTATTACTCAGGTGAAAGCGATAGAATGGAGAAGGTATTTCGTAAATATTTGGCCGGTTATGATAAAGATTTACGAGATGGCAAGGATAGAGAATTTAAACGTTTATTTTATGCCTTACCAGTGCATAGTCAATTTGTATTGCTAGCATTTATTCATCAGCAAGATAGCGTAGTGCGAGAATTTTTAGATAATCAGTTAGGTTTAGATCCAGATAACGGCATCGATTCCATTTTATTCGTGCTTCATCAACCTCCTTGGAAATCAAAAGAAGGAGATCCTCGCTTTTGGAACGCGCGTGGCATTGTAAGTAGTTTTCTTGCCCGCTTATATGATGTTTCTCTTGCCCCAATTCGTATAACTCGTCAAGTTGGTGTTTCCTTATGGAATAAACAACGTTTAGAGTTTCTGTATCTATATATAAAGAATTTAGATTCGCTTCAGAGATTGATAGGACAGAAATCTCCAAAAGAGTTTTTTCGCGATTTGGAAAGCACCTATGTTTCTGAATTAATAGAAGAAGTCAGAATTAGAATCAAACTCCGAAAGAATGATGGTTCTGTCACTTTTAGAGAACTGAGTGAGGGTGAGCAACAACTACTAACTGTTTTAGGTTTGCTCCGGTTTACAGCAGAAGAAGAGAGCCTATTTCTACTTGATGAACCCGATACCCATTTGAATCCCCGATGGAGTATTGACTATCTTAAATATCTTGAGAAATTTGTCGGTAATGACCAAGCAAGTCGCGAAAGCTGTCACGTTGTACTGACGACCCATAACCCATTGGCTATTGCTGAACTACTTAAGCAGCAAATCCAAATCTTGAAGAGAGATATGGACGACCTATCTATCAGTGTCACACCACCTGAAATTGATCCTCGTGGAATGGGCTACGCAGCAATTGTAACGAGCGATATGTTCGGCTTACCCGCAGCGATTGATCGTTCTACGCTTAAGCTACTTGAGAAGAAGCGAGAGTTAACGGTTAAAGAAGAACAACTTAATGATGAAGAAAGATCAGATTTAGAGGAGGTAAATCAAAAGTTAGAAGGATATGGTTTCGGATATGAAACCCGCGACCCTATTTATACGGAGTACTTGCGGGCACGCTATGAGTATGATGCTGCCCAAAATGTAAGTCAACAAATGTCCAATCTTTCTCTTTCCGAAAGGAAAGCAAGAGCTAAGAGGCTTGTTGAACGAGCACTTGCTAGACGCCAGAACCAAGATTAAATGTATGCGTTACATCAACAACAGATTGCTTAGATTACCGAAAGGATGGTCTGACACAGCGAATGATGCTAAACACACCGTTGAAGCAATTACATCAGTAGACTCTCGCAAGAAAACTATCAATCGAAAAAACGCTGTGTGGAGCGAAATTAAAGATTCATTGGCTAATTTGTCCAAGGACAAGTGCTGGTATTGTGAGATCAAGCAAGAACGGTCTGATAATGCAGTAGATCACTTTCGACCTAAGAATCGAGTTGCTGATACTGATCCAGTACATGAAGGCTATTGGTGGTTAGCATTTGAGCCTACTAACTTTCGATACTCATGTACTTTTTGCAATAGTCAACGAAAGAATCCTGAAACAGGTGAAACTGAAGGCAAGGGTGATAAATTTCCACTTCTACCAGAAACTCCCCGCGCAAAAGCTCCAGGTGAAGAGAAGGACGAAAGTCCTGCTTTGCTAGATCCTTGTGTCTTGCAAGATACTTTACTTTTGGACTTCCTTACCAGTGGAGAACCTTGTGCAAAATACCCAAGTCATCCCATCAAAAAGCTGAGAGCTGAAGAATCTATCAAGCTTTATCACCTAGATCATCCTGGATTAATTGAGCGACGAAGGATTTTAGCTGCACGGATAGAATCCTGGATTAATAGGGCTAATCGACTGTACGAGCGGTGTGATACTGGAGATCCAGCAATTGATCAAGCTTTTGAGGAAATTGCGTACAATCTTGTTGATGCGATGTCGGAAACATCGGAATTATCAGCTTTTGCAAGAAAAGTAATTAAAGGAGCAAGGAATATTATTTGGGTTGAAGAGTTATTTTAAGTCGCTTAATTCTAATGAGATATATCAAATGACAACTGCACAAATAGTTTCTAAAGTTTGGAATTTCTGTAATATCTTGCGTGATGCAGGGGTCAGCTATGGCGATTACCTGGAACAACTCACTTTCCTGATTTTTCTGAAAATGGCGGATGAATACGCCAAACCACCTCATAATCGTGATTTAGGAATTCCTCCTGAATACACCTGGCAAAGCCTTAAAGCTAAACGTGGCGATCAGCTTGAGGCTCACTACACCAAGTTGCTCCGTGAACTAGGCAAAAAGAAGGGAATGTTGGGCAAAATCTTCACCAAAGCCCAAAATAAAATTCAAGAGCCAGCGATGTTGTCTCGCGTTATTGAGATGATCGACAACGAAGCCTGGGTATCTATGAGTGCCGATGTTAAAGGCGACATTTATGAAGGCTTGCTAGAAAAAAATGCCGATGACACTAAATCTGGAGCAGGGCAGTACTTCACTCCTCGCGCACTTACCAAAGCAATGGTGGAATGCCTCCGCCCTGAACCAGGTAAAACGATCGCCGATCCTGCCTGTGGTACGGGTGGCTTCTTTCTAGCGGCCTATGACTTCATTCACGAAAACTACAAGCTGAATGAGTCCCAAACACAATTCCTCAAACATGAAACCTTCTATGGCAATGAGATTGTCTCTAGTACCTATCGCCTGTGCTTAATGAATTTATTTCTACACGAGATTAGCGAAATTGACAAAGATCCGACGATTTCTCTCAGCGATGCACTCGTGCAGCCACCAACCCAACACTTTGACTTTGTGTTGGCTAATCCCCCCTTTGGCAAGAAAAGCAGCATGACCTTTTCTAAAGAGGAAAAAGAGCAAGGAGAGGATCTGGTCTATAATCGTCCAGATTTTGATGCAACGACCTCAAACAAACAGCTTAATTTTGTCCAGCACATTCGGACAATGCTGAAGCCAACCGGAAAAGCGGCGATGATTGTACCTGATAATGTACTTTTTGAGGGGGGAGCAGGTGAAACAGTTCGTAAGTCTCTACTTCAAAAAACTAACCTTCACACTATCCTGCGCCTACCCACTGGTATCTTTTACAAGTCAGGGCTAAAGGCAAACGTTATCTTTTTTGATAACAAACCTGAATCTGAAGCTCCCCAAACCAAAGAAGTTTGGTACTACGACTTCCGTACCAATGTCCATTTCACGCTACGCAAAAACCCTTTAAAACATAGGGATCTACAAGATTTCGTTAATTGCTACAACTCAAAATACCGTTCCAAGCATCAATCAGCCTGGTCATCTAAAAAATCAGATAGACGTTGGCGTAAGTTCACCTACGAAGAATTGGTCGCTAGAGACAAAACAAGCTTAGACATTTTCTGGTTAAGAGATGAGAGCCTATACGATCTAGATAATCCACCCGAACCCGATGTGCTAGTAGCAGAGATCATTGAAAATCTGGAAGCGGGCTTAAACAGCTTCAGAGAAATCTTGAATGGGCTTGGCTGTGAGGATGTGCAGTGAAATTCTCAGAGGTGGCAATCGCCATCCTTCAGCAACCGTTAATCAAGAAAAATACTTCACTCAAATAGTTTTCTGATACTCCCCCATCCCCCCAAAAAGCAACCGACAGCGATCGCATCTCCCATACTCCCACAGCGCAGGCATCTTAAATCGCGCTTCACATTTTGGACACTTAGCTAAAAGCTTAAGCTGATGGCGATCGCACTTCCAAACAGACTTAAACTGCCACTCAATCCGATGACAAGGCGACTGGGCATAACAAGCACCACATACCCGAATCGGTTCGCACTTCATCCCCTCCCCCATTGGCGGCAGCATTTCCCACAACCTTTCAACCTCAACCCCTACCACCTCCGCCAAAGCCTCAAACTCCTGCTGAGTAGGATAAGGATTGAAATGAAAGCGTTCCCAACGTGCTACTACAGCCCCAATTTTCGCTATCTGGCCTAAACTACTAGGCGTTAAGTGGTTGCGTCTCCTAAACCGCCCTAAAAAATGACTTAAACTTTCTCCAGGTAAAGGCGCGATCACAAATAACCAAGGTTGAATATCATTTTCTGTCATGAGTATTCCCTCGCTACTTCTTGCAATACAGCCTTTTCAACCTTCCTAAACCCTCTCGACAAAGACTTAATGGCAGCTTCCCTTAAAATCTCATCCAAGCGCCCAATATAACCTTCAGTCGCTTTCAAGAGAATTTTCATCATTTCCTTATTAGTCAAATTGGAGGCAACAGGCATCTTGAGCACTTTGTCCTCCCAAATTTCTACGGTTCTTTTAAAATCTTCCCCCGTCAGCTTCCCAAAGCGACGAGAAGCGCGAAAGCGATTGTAAACCTGTTCATCTCGCTTAATCACCGCATCCAGGCGATCTGTACCCACCAAGACAACAGCAATTCCCAACTTATCATTAATATCTCGCACATCAGAAAATGTCTCTGGTTTCAGGCGATCCGCTTCATCAATAATAATCATTTCCACCTCACAGCCTTTTAGAACTTCCATTGCTCGACCTCTGAAGTCTGCAACCGTTCCTCTAACTGCCCGATATTTCAGATACTCAATGATTTCGCGAAACAATTCCTTAGCCCCACATTTAGCGGGTGGCATGATATAAACAACAGGTACAGTGGGAGCTTGCTTACCTTCCTGTTTAGCCTTATTTCTAAAAGTGTAAGCCTCACAAGCCACCGTTTTTCCCGTCCGCGATTCCCCTACTAAACGGCAAGATTGACGTGCTTTACGTTTTTCATCCAGCCAATCATGTAAATCCTTAACGTGTTCTAGTGGCATAATACTTTTCTTATTCAAACGGGCAATTTCTATCTGTAACAACTGACTGTCAACTTTAAAATCCCCTAGCTCTTCAGCGATTTGGGAAGCAGGTTTTTCCTGGATCGAATTTTCTTTTGTCATAATCTACCACCCAAGCCCTTCACGCATTTCGTCATAGTCCCAAACCTCAATATCAGCCGATACAGAGTTAGCATTAGCTTCATTTGATGATTCGATTTCTAATTGTTCAGATTCAACTTCAACCGTAACAGCAGCAGAGGGCGCTCGCTTATAGCTTTGTTCCTCTTTTTGTCTCTGCTTGCGACTTTTCGTGCGTTCTGCTAGAACTTCTCGCTCAATAGTTTCTTGCAAAATCGATTGATTGCTAATGGTTTTACCTGCCGCTCGCAATCTTTTTGCACTCGCTTTCGCGTCATCTACTGATAATTGTTCCGTTTCCAACCCTTGAGCGTGAGCGCGGGTTAAAAATACCTCTCGATCATTCTCTTGGCTATACACCCAAATCGTCGTAATATCTCTGGGGTCATATCTAAAACTGACAACTTTCCCGGCATAACCCGCCAAATATTCCCCCAAATACATCACATTTTCAAACTGTAAATGTCCGCCTCTCTGCACAGTACGCCGCGACATTTTCATCAAACAGATATCTAAATCTCGTTCCGATATAACATCCGGTTCTTTCTGCAAACCAGCTTCCCATCGTTGATATCGGGTTTGATCGCCCATCCGAGCATCAATACTTTGGTTATATCGATCGACAATGAAGCGCACTATTAACTGTTCCAAATCCCTCAAAGTTAACTGTGCATCCTTCTCGGCATCTTCTGGACGCTCCTGCACATTGGAACCTGTATAGCCAGGAAGGGTTGAGAACAGAGATTGATTTAGGGTTTTGAAAGGACGCTCCACAATACCCCCTTCCGATGGGCGATCGCGTAACTTGCAAATAAAACCCAACTGCACTCCAATTTCTGCCAAGTGATTAGATCGAAAATCTTTCCCTCCATCAGTGAATAGATATTCAGGAATTCCGTAAGTGTCCCAGTCGCAACTCAGCTTATATTCAGCCCCATATTGTTTCCGTAAAATAGCATGGCGCAAAGCCAAAGCCACCACCTGAGAACTCGGGGCATCAAACCCTACATTAATCCCCATAATGCAGCGAGAGTAACTGTCAATTACAGTGGTTAACCAAGGACGAGTCAAAAGTTTTCCATGTTGATCCACAAGCAAAACATCAGCAAGGGTATGATCGCATTGCCAAACCTGATTGCTATAGCTAATGTCCAAATCATCGCCGTCGCGGGTTTTTACAGAAAGAGTTGAACCGCGCCACCCTGGAGAGCGGATACTTTTCGCATTTTCCTGCTTCTCCAAAATTGGCTTCAAGACTCGCAACACAGTTTTATAACTAGGGGGATTATCATCAGCGATCGCTCCAGCTTTTGCCTGTACCTTCAAAGCAACCTGTTTAGGACTCATCCGCTTGCTGCCCTTATTGCCTTCTTGGTAAGTTTTGACAATAAAGTTCTGCCACAACTCGCTGATTCTGTGTTCTCCCTTATCTGTACGACTGCTAGAAAGCAGTGCAATCAATCCTTTTTCTTGATACTTCTTAAATAATCGCTGTACCGACCGGACAGAAAGCCCTAGCTTTTCTGCCCCTTCCCGCAGTCTTTCTCCGTAGGTGACGCGATCGCATGGTTCCAGCAAACTTTGAATCACTTCCAACTTTGGTCTTGCCTCCTCTGGAAGTTCCGAGGCAATCAGATTGCTCTCGCTAGGATCAGAGGTTGGGATTTGGTTAGATATTACTTCAGTGTCAATGTTCACGTCTTAAGCAAATAACTTTTTCAAAACACATAATGCTATCCTAGCTCAAACAAAAGAAAGCGACAATCAATCTGTCACTTCTCAAATTCTCTTCTTTGAGAACGACGACAGCTAAATTGTCACTTATTTGGACTGCGACACTTAATTTGTCACTAACGGCTAGCGATCTATAATCAAGGAAAACAGCTAGAATGTAGAGAAATCAATAGTTTTCCTCGGCGACAACAATTTGTCATCACGTCAAATAATTAGTCACTGTACATTAATTTTTGTTAGATGTGGCTAAGATGCCGTTTGGGCGATCGAGAAGGTTAACAGGATAGAGCGAGAGTGCTCAAGTCCACTGCAAAAACCTTCTTGACCTCTACAATCAATTACTACTCATTGACTACGATCGCAAATCGTCGATCAGTTTTTCTATAGCCATACTTTTTGTGGTTTCATCCGCTAGAGAATTAAACACTTTCTGCAAAAGTTCTATAGACAATACTCCGGACAGTTTTTAAGCAGCCAAAGTACCATAAGACAAGACTGAAGGAAGATTAGGATGGTTTAAAATCAAATCCGGGTCTAAATCTAACTTGTCAATAAAGGTACAAAGTAGATGCTTATTGAATTCCAGACGTTTATAAGAGGCCATAGAAAACACAAACGACTTGGCAGATGAATGACAACTAGAGAGTTGATGTTTAGCTAAGTTTAAGGCAATTAGACTGGCATTAAAATGAAAATCAAGCCGTGGTAAATGACGAGCTTGACAATCAGACAATCCTGTAAATTGCTTGGCATCACGAAAAATAAATTCAATCTGGAAGCGAGCCTGATAATATTCAAGAATTTGCTCAGGTGGTAGGTGAATATCAGTGCTAAACAATAAAGCATTTTTGATTTTGCCGTTGGCTTGAACATCAGAGATACAAACCAAACAAATTGGGCAATTTAAACAACAACTCCACACAATCAATGTATATAATG
>NZ_JAUBRK010000141.1:0-4049 GCF_036701825.1 Microcoleus sp. MOSTC5
ATGAAAATCCATGAGCTTAGCCTCTAGCATAAAGTTCATATATTATACAGTTTACACCGCAAACCCAGAAGACCCCACTTTTTTCACTTCTCTGCTGCAAAAGCGATCGTATCCCTCTTTAAAAACTGTCCGGAGTATTGTTATAACTGGATTGTCGAAAATGCCGAAACAACGATTTTGAAATTTTTTCAAGATAATCCTGGGAGTAAAGGTGCAATTATCCTGAACTCGATCGCCGCTGTAAAAACCTTAGTCCCCAAATTCAAGGCGATTTTTGAACCGCTGGGATTGAAAGTCCGAGAAAATACTGGATTGACTGGTGAGACAGAGAATTCTAAATCTGTTGAAGACGCTGACTTACTTTTGGGAACATCGACAATTGATGTGGGAGTTGACTTTCGGATTAATTTTTTAGTATTTGAAGCGGCAGATGCGGGGAATTTTATTCAGCGTTTCGGGAGGTTGGGGAGACATCTAGGCTTTGACATTTATCAAGCTTATGCTTTGCTACCCAACTTTATTATAGAAAGGCTGTTTGAGGCTGAAAACCACCCGCTGCAAGATGGCGAAACGCGCGATCGTATTAGTTTGTCCGGCGCTATCCGCCAGCATTACGGCTATGTCAACGAGTTTCGACAGTATCCCAAACGCTGGGGATCAATTCAGTCAGCTTGCGTATATTCTGAGTTGCTGAGGCTGTCTCGTTATTACCCTAATGCTGCCCAAGGTTTCGGCACTGATATCCAAAAAACTCTAGATATTAGTGTCAAGAAAAAGTTTGGGCAGATTAAGCACTGTCAGAGTGAAGGCAAGCAAAAAGTTATTGATGATGCCCGGAGTTTTCGCGGCCTCAGCCAGTTAGATTGTGGGATTTATGATATGACTAATCCCAACGAGCCTGAGAAAGAACGGTTTAAAACTTATAATCTCCCCAGTTTACTCAGTAACTTTCATTTGGCTCCTGAGTTAATAGAAAAAGACGATTTTATGAAGCGAGCTAAAAAGGCGGGCTTAGCAGCCAATCGGTTTGAGAACGCTTTGTGTTATTTGACATTGACTGGATATCGGGAATTGCGAGAAGATTGGCATTTTTCTTGTTCGCGAGACGATTTGAGTGCAATTGCCAAGTCTGGTAAGGTTCAAGTTTTGAAAGGCTTGGAGGTGACAACAGGTAACCAAATTAGTAGTGCTTTATCTACACGAGGTCTAGTGTGCTATATCTCCGATCGCGATCGCATGACTTTACGAGCCAAGTGTGGATTGCCGATTCACTTTCAGGCTTATGCTTTAAGCGACCAGCCAGAGGATAGAAGACCACCTTACACGATCGCATTTGGGCGATCGGCACTTTTGTTAGAGACGCTGATTTGGCACTTGAAGCCAAAAGAGGATGAAGGCTGGATCTGCTAGAAAATTACGGCAATATTTAAACAATAGGAGAAAAACTGATGTTGGGGAAACAACTATCTTTATTTGACGATAACTTTGATGAATTGCCACTCGAACCATTAGAGTTAAATTCTACAGCCAATGAGGACAGTGAAACGCCAGCTAAATACGAACTTTTGACAGTTCGACTGTTTAAAGAAGCCATTCGAGAAGTAGAAGGAAATGAGGGAGATCGCCTTTTAGCATCCTTCGCGGCAAAGGTCCTGCCAAACTTGATGCAGCAGCTAGTTGGAGCCACAGCTAAAGGCGGTCAATTCACTGAAGAGATGCGTCGTCAAAAAAAGAATGTAGAGCGCAGCAAACACGATCAATCCTTTACTTCTCACCTGCTTAACGGCTTATTCCCAACTTACCGAATTCTCAAGAAACTCAAGACAGAGACACCTGAAACCAATCCTGTTAAACGCAACTGCGGTGAAACAGAAATAGCTTTGTTCATAGCATCGTACATCCTGCACGACTTCGACAAATTTCCAGATTATTGTGAATGGCTGAAAACTAACGATTCCGAGGGAAAATTTGCCAACCGAGAGTGGCGAAAATACCCACCTCATAAAGACGAAGCCCCCAACTTCGGACGCGATTATGTGGCTCTAAAAATTCAACAACTCGGATTAGATAGTTTATTAGGTGAAGACTGGGAATATCACATCGACGATCTTGTGTGGATGAGCAACAATGCCGGAGTCAAATATGATAGCGATCGCGGTCTTGAAATTCGCGGATTGCAGCCTAGACTCGATGGTAGAATCAGAGGAACTATAGCCAATTTAGTCAGACTCTCAGACTTATTCGCCTCAGTTATCAAACATCCCAGCGATGCAGAAGCTAACGGTTTATCTGAAGTTTTGAATTCTCTTAGCAACGGACAACTTAAATTTAGCTATCACTCCCTCTCAGACAATCGCGGAGTATTGACAAATATCATCAACAATGCTCTGATTGATGCTCATCCCAGCGAGTTCTATACGCCGCTGCTGTATTTGCCAGATGGTGCTGTTTATCTAGCTAAAACCAATGCACCGGCCATCGAAACTGCTGAAATTTCTAACCAAGTTATTGCCAAAATCAAGAACCTTTGTGCCGAGAGATTGAAGCTCAAAACAACCGGATTTAGCCGAGACGGAAAAGGCTTTAAATTTGGTGAATTCTACTGGCTGTTTTTTGATATAATCGAACTCATGGGAGTTAGCATCGAAGCAGCTTGCAAACTCATTACCAGCACCAAAGCATCCTCTGCAAAAAAGCGCAGCGACAGCTTGATAAGTTTCCAAAAAGATGGAGATTTACCGGGTGAATTAAATCTTGAATTTCCCGAAGATTATCGGATTGACAGGTTAGCAGAATTTGGCGATATCCTGTGTCGAGGTATTTGGAATAAATGGCAGGAACGCTTGAGTGATTCTCAGAAAGAATTGCCCAAAGCTAAACGGCAAAGCCCGCCCGAATTAGACTTGACTGAAAAACTTGCCGAACATTTAGGTTTAGCCGACAAAATCCCCGCTTTAAAAGCAATTCAATCTCTCAAAAAAACAGGCGGCGTTCCTCTGGATTGGTATTACTTAGCTGCACAATATTTTGAACGAAATAAAGGATTAGATGAAACTCAAGTGCGCGCCGTCTTAACCGATATGGTTGAATGTGCAGTCACTCTCATCAAACCCATCGCCGAAAACTTTAAAATTCCCGACGGCTGGAAGGATTTGCGGACTTATGTCAGCCGCATTGTTTCCTTGCCGACGGGGGCAGTTATCAAACCAGAAACCGATCCGTTTTTACTAGAATTGGCGCGCTACAGTGCGGCAAAAATCACAGGGAGAGGACGCGAAAATGTTTGTGCGATGTCGAGTTCGGCTTACACTGTGACGGAACAAATGGAGGCGGCGACTTTATTTACTCCACAAGTTTACAGCAACCGCCAAATTTTGTTTAACGCGCAAGCTGCCAAGCGTCAGATTTGCTCAATTTGGTCTATCGAAATCATGCTGAGACAAATTTTGATGAATCAAACCAATGCCACAGGAGGAGACTTTGAAGGGCGCAAATATCGCTATCTCTATCTTTATCCCGCTTATTTCTTTACTCCAGAAACCAACAAATTTGTTCAGAAAGCTTACAGTTGGATTGCTAGGACTAGATTTGATGCTGATATTCGCAAGCACTTAATTACTGACAAACAACTTGCCAATTTTACCCTTGACAATTATCAACACGTTGATTCATTATTGATTCAGGAGAATTTGCAAGCAGAAGAAGATCGCACTTTCAAGATCAGCTATCCCGACAATCAACCGCTGACCTTTTTCTTCCTAGCTTTGCCACCGGGAAAAGATGCCACAGATACCGAATCTTGGGTAATGCCAGCTTGGTTAGCCTTTGCTTTACCGCTAATTCTCGATGTCAAAACCGTTGCATCCGAGTCGCCAGTACCACCCTTTATTAGCGGTGCAGATTTTGAAAAAACCGTTGTGATTGATGGCGAACATCAAGCAATTCGTTCTCTGATTAAGCAAGATGAATATCGCCTAGGGCGTCGGTTCAGTATTAGGAGTTGACAAAAAAAGGAATTTATGAAATTAGCCAGTGCATGAGTTCGAGTC
>NZ_JAUBRK010000142.1:0-4013 GCF_036701825.1 Microcoleus sp. MOSTC5
TCCCCTTAAAAATACTGATGATTGCGAGCGCTCCAACAGCGAAGCCAACTTGCTTAAAGCTTCCACAAGTATACCGAGCGCTCTTGTGTGTTGAAGAGAACCGTAACGGTCGCGCTCCATCAGTCTACTCGTAAAGTTGCCAAGCTTGTCGCCAGCGACCGTTGCCGTTCAAGACTCACGAACAATGCCTAAATAAGGAACACCTTGACAGGGCTGGATGTTTTGAACCTAAAAAACCCCCCAATTTGTCAACAGTTAAGGGTTTTTGGGGTATAGCCTCAGTTCGGGTTTCGTTACAAAACTTTACGTTGTGTCCTATTTTGCCCGTAGTGCGATTCGTTCTGGAGAAACCCAGATTTTTGGGGGGATTCCAGGCTTTGATAGAGTAACCTCTCTTGGTTGAGTCCGCACTTTAATCCTCTATCAATGACAACTTGATACCCATGTAGGTGAGGTTCTACCAAAGAACCAAGCCCTACCGCCCTGGTGCGGGGTTGAAAGCACATAAACTACCAGTAGTGGTAGCCCCTACGAAAGAGATTGACTATCTCGGTTCGTAAAGCGGGGATGAAAGCGGTCAAAGGTGATAATTGCTGAAAACGCCCTCCGCAAGCAAGAGTTCTATAAGCGAGCCAACACAATATATATTGTGTTGGAGAATCGTGGGGTAGAGCAGGCTAAATGTCGTTGAGCCACCGTTAAAAATAACCAGGGGAAATAAGCTTGTGATTCGGTCACACCTTGGACTGGAAATATCCGGTAAGGGTAAGGTCTAACAGTTTCTACGGACCGAGTTAGCGCACTACCTAGAACCCCGGTGGAAAGACATACCCTAAAGACTCAAACCAATGGATATCAGGAACGAAGTAACCCTCCCTGTGGCTCCTGTTATGGTCGATTAACAGGTAAACGGTCAGGTAATAAGCAACAGGGTGGAAAGGATGGTTCAAGAAGCTAACGCCCAGACCGAAACAACGGTCAACGCCTGAAAAGGGATGGAGTAATGTCCGGGATACGCTGACGTGAACCGCAATGTGCCAAAAGCTAGAGGTACAAGTAGCAATGAATAAGCCTAAATCTGATTCAATCTCGAAGACAGAGGGATGGAAAACTATTAATTGGCGAAAAGCTGAGCGATATGTTTTCAAGTTGCAAAAACGCATCTATGCTGCTTCACGTTGTGGTGATGTCAAAAGACTGCGCCAACTCCAAAAGACACTGATGAGGTCTTGGTCTAACCGAGTATTAGCGGTACGTCGGGTAACAGTCGAAAACCAAGGTAAAAAGACGGCAGGAGTGGACGGTGTGAAATCATTGTCCTCAGCAGCACGCCTAAAATTGGTAGGGCAATTAAAGCTAACAGGTAAATCCAAGCCTACCCGTAGAGTTTGGATACCCAAACCAGGAAGCCAAGAAAAACGCCCACTATCAATACCCACAATGGAAAGCCGCGCTCTCCAAGCCGTAGTCAAGGCTGCTTTAGAACCAGAGTGGGAAGCTCGATTTGAGGCAGGAAGCTACGGATTTAGACCAGGCAGGTCATGCCAGGATGCAATTAAACATATCAAAAACTGTATCCAAACTAAGGCTAAATATGTCTTCGATGCGGATATATCTCAATGTTTTGATTGTATCAATCATAAAGAACTCCTCAGCAAATTAAACACCTTCCCAGGACTCAGGCGACAAATCAAAGCCTGGTTAAAATCTGGAGTGATAGATAAAGGAGTTTGGAATGCGACACCTAGCGGTACACCACAGGGCGGTATTATATCGCCACTATTGGCGAATATCGCCTTACACGGACTAGAAACGGTAGTTAAAGATTACGTGGAAACCTTAACTATTCCCAAGTTAAGTAAAAAGGAAAAACGCCGTTCTATTGGTGTCATCCGCTATGCAGATGATTTCGTCCTTTTGCACGAAAGCAAGTCCGTAATTTCTGGATGTATTGCTGTAATAGGTGAGTGGTTAGCTGGCATTGGCTTACAATTAAAACCTTCCAAAACCCGATTAGCGCATACACTCGACCCCAATTTAAGTGAAGATGGAAGCGCTGGATTTGACTTTCTTGGTCATCATATCCAACAATTCCCTAGGGGGAAATATCGTAGTGATGAAGATAATCACGGTAGAAAATTAAGTTTTAACACACTCATCACCCCATCAAAGAAGGCAATTCTGACGCATCAGCGGGAAATATCTCGCCTTATTAAGATGCACAGATTATCGCCACAAGAGGCACTCATTAAAGACCTCAATCCGGTAATTAGAGGATGGAGTTCTTATTACAAAGCTTCGGATATTGGCACGGTAGGAAAATTATCCAGACAAGATAATCTGACCTATCTAAAACTTCGGAGATGGGCCAAAACTCGCACTCTTAATGTCAAAAAAGCTCATCGTCTATATTGGCGAGGAATCGGCAATAGAAAATGGGTATTTGCGACAAAAGGGGATAAGCCAAAAAAGCTAATCTTACACACAGAGTTTGTGACCAGTAGCAACAACCATCTGTTAGTAAAAGGTGATAGAAGCCCCTATGATGGCGACTTAGTTTATTGGAGTAGAAGGTTAGGCAGACATCCTGAATTACCTAACAGACAAGCGATACTTTTAAAACAACAACAAGGTAAGTGCGCTTGGTGCGGACTACACTTTCTTTCAGGAAATGTAATGGAGGTTGACCATAAAATCCCACTTTCTCAAGGAGGAAAAGACGAGTGGGTTAATCTTCAGCTATTACATCGACATTGCCACGATGAAAAGACTGCTGCTGACCGCAGTCAGAAGTCTGTTAATGACAAAGGGATTGCACATTGAGTAGCCGTGTGCGGTGAAAATTGCAAGCACGGTTTCGGAAGAGAGGGGTGGAATGGCAACATTCCCCTCGACTCTATCTCTCGGCTATACCCCATTGTTCTAAAGCCTCAGGATTGATTCTTTCAAAGACTCGTCGAAAAGTATCATCACGCTTGGATACCATTGGGTAATTCGAGAAATTCCTCTAACCATTGCTGTTTAGCGATGCCATAATTTTCCATGTCTTCCCAACCTTCGGCACCGCCAATGACGGCTAAAATAGAGATTACTAAAATATCTTTTAATAAGTGTTTTTGGGTTCTTTGAACTCTGGGATCGGGGAGTTATGCTACATAATTCAATAAATTGACTTGGATTTCGCTCAGAGGTGTTAACTGTCGTTTTTCTGCTCTTTTAGCTTGAGATTTTACAGCGAGTTTCAATCAGGGTGCAAAACCCTTTGTCATTGTCTTTAACTCCGTTTCAACTTGATTAACTTTGTTAAGATTCAAACTTAATTATAGGTTTGAGTTCGGCTCACAGATATAAAGTTTATTGGCGGTTTTTTGTCAAGTACAATTTATACCAAATTAGATGAGCTTACCCTGAGTGAGATGCGCCCTCGCGCTATTCGTCAACATTGGACCATTGAAAATCAAGAACATTGGATTTTAGATGTCACTTTCAATGAAGATTGATGTCGCATTCGGTCGTTGAATAGCCCTCGGAACTTGGCTGCTATCAGACGGATGTCCTTGAATGCTGTCAATCAAGAAACCACTCTCAAGCGTAGCTTGCAACAGAAAAGGAAACGGGCTGCAATGAATGATGAATACATGATGCTTCTTCTCCAATCCTTTTGTCAAGACTGATTGAGATGCTCTTACGCTGGGTGGGAGAACGGCATAACGCAATAAAAGTTCCCTCAACAATTTAAGATTGCTCATTCAACCCTATATTTTTTACTGTTTAATCTCTCCTTGGTTAGAGGTGTTTCCCATTCGTGGCTTACGACGAAAGTTCTGTGAATTAATCCAATTAATCGATAATTTTCCTACTCTCACCCTACTTTTTTCGGTTCCGAGTTTGTTGACCGCCTAAGTTTTACTCTCACGCTCAGTGACAAAAGAGGGATGAGAGAATTTCTTGCACGAATGTAAAAATAAGTTAAAAGATCCGGGAATTTTGGATAGGACGGCTAGATTGAGACA
>NZ_JAUBRK010000043.1:0-44167 GCF_036701825.1 Microcoleus sp. MOSTC5
AGTTAGGAGT
Organism: Microcoleus sp. MOSTC5; assembly: GCF_036701825.1. Taxonomy (NCBI): domain Bacteria; kingdom Bacillati; phylum Cyanobacteriota; class Cyanophyceae; order Oscillatoriales; family Microcoleaceae; genus Microcoleus; species Microcoleus sp. MOSTC5. The sequence goes on from NZ_JAUBRK010000043.1 coordinate 11, forward strand.
TGGGATTCAATCAACTCTCAGCAAAACTTTTCATTATATCATAAAATTATTTTGCAAGAGGTCTATTATCATTGCGGGTCAGGCTAAGGTCACAGTCACAAACAAGTTGGGCAGGGAGTTGGATGTAATCACTATCTTGCGCGGTGAGTTTTTTGGCGAGATGGCACTGTTTAGTGGGGAACCGAGTCCGGTATCGATCGTCGCCGTTGAGGATTTGCAAGTTATTGTCGTCTATTCAGATGCTGTAAATACGATGATTGAACGTCAACCCAGCTTAGGGCGCGAGATCGGTCAAATTATCGAAGCGCGGAGCAAAGCGGTAAGTATGGCCGCGCAGGCAGATGTTTCTTCCCATGCTGAAGTTGATTCCCTATGAGAATTTTGAACTAAATTGATATCGAGCAACCAATTATTGGTCAATGCAAGTTAAAGCCCCAATAAATTACATTCAAAACTCAAAACCATCGATCGCCAAATACCAGTTTTTCTGATGCAGCCGATCGCAAAATTGCACTTTTTCAACCGCTAAATATTGCTGGAATTCTGGTTTCTCTATGTTGTTGCGCCACATTACCAGAGCATCTTCTCCGGTGTCTTCGTAGTATCGTTTCCGCCGTCCAGCCTCTTTAAAACCAAATTTTTGGTAAAGAGACACTGCGGCTAAATTAGATTCACGCACTTCTAAGGTTGCCCGTTCTAATTGTCTGTAGTGAGCCTTTTTTAGTAAATCCCAAAGCAGAGCTTGTCCTAAACCCTGACCTTGAAAGCGAGGATGAATTGCCAAAATTGTAATGTGAGCTTCTTCTAAAATTGCCCACAGGCAACCCAAACCGATGAGAGTTGGGGTAAGTTTTGAGTTGGGAGGTACTGGCGAGGAACTCTCAACACTGAGCGGTTTTGAGTTGAGAATGCTGTTGGGTTCGATCGACTCGAATTCGCTGTCGAATCTTTCTGATTTGCCGACCTCGGTTTTTGATGCCCACAAACCCAGTAAATCACTGTTAGGACTGTCTAACTCGCGTCTGTAGCCTTCGATCGTCCAAAGTCCGCCAAAACAGAGCCGATCGAGTTCTACTGCACTGTTGAGGTGTTCGGCGGCGAGATGTTTAATTTGTAGAAAACGCACGGCTGTAAATTGTACACTGGAAAACACGGTAGCGATTAGCTGTTTGTTGCTAGTTGTGAGTCATGACTCACAAGTCTCCAGACATTAGTCTACTGCCAACGACTGCTGACTGCTGATTAATGACTGCCGACTGCTGACTGCTGATTAATGACTGCTGACTAATAACCTAGGATAGTTATTGCGCGATGGTATCAACTCAATCTTTCGGGGTGGAATCGGGACTTAAGTATCTGTCTGAGTCTCAACAAGCCCTGCAACATCGATCGCCAAATCAAGAACTGTTACCGCTGACAGCCAGTGTTAACAGCAGCGATCGCTTGGAAATCGGAGGCTGCGAGGTGACAGCCTTGGTAGAGCAATTTGGCTCGCCATTGTACATTTTAGACGAAGAAACGCTGCGGGCGGCTTGCACCCAGTACCGGGACGCTTTCGGGCGTTACTATCCGGGCGAATCTCAAGTGATCTATGCTTCTAAAGCTTGGAGTTGTTTGGCAGTTTGCGCGATCGCAGCTTCGGAAGGTTTAGGCATAGATGTCGTATCCGCCGGAGAAATCCACACAGCACTGCAAGCCGGTGTCAGTCCCGACAAAATCTACTTCCACGGTAACAACAAGTCCCGCGAGGAACTCCAGCTAGCTGTCGAAAACGGCTGCATTACCGTAGCCGACAATTGGCGGGATTTAGAGACTCTAGCAGAGTTGGGAAAATTGGGTGTTAGCAGCCTCACAGGTGAGCCGACACGAGTTATGGTGCGGTTTACTCCTGGAATTGAGTGTCACACCCACGAGTACATTCAGACGGGTCAAATCGATAGTAAATTTGGCTTCGATCCCAACTCGCTCGATCGAGTATTTACTTTCATCAGCCAACAGCTGTCATTATTTTGCGTGGGAGTGCACGCTCACATCGGCTCTCAGATTTTTGAACTGCAACCCCATGACGATTTAGCTGAAGTCATAATTCAGGCCTTGACAAAAGCACTTAGTTATGGTTTGCCAGCGACAGAAATTAATATTGGCGGCGGGTTGGGCATTCGCTATACTGAAGCGGACGATCCTCCCAGCATTGAAGATTGGGCTCGTACAATTTGCTCCGCAGTGGTAGCAGCTTGCGAGCGGCAGCAATTGCCATTACCGAAATTGCTTTGCGAACCGGGTCGATCGCTCGTCGGTACAGCCTGCGTCACTGCTTACACTGTTGGCTCTCAAAAAGTCATTCCGGGAATGCGGACGTATTTAGCTGTAGATGGAGGGATGTCGGACAATCCGCGTCCTATTACCTATCAATCAGTTTATCGAGTCCTGGCAGCCGGTAAAATGTCTGCTCCCTTAACGGAAACAGTGACAATTGCTGGGAAACACTGCGAATCAGGCGATGTTCTGATTAAAGATGCCAAATTGCCAGAGTGTCGGGCCGGAGATGTCCTCGCGGTTACGGCTACAGGAGCATACAATTACAGCATGGCTTCTAACTACAACCGAGTACCCCGACCGGCAGCAGTTTTAGTGAGAAATGGGGAAGTTAACACGATTATACAGCGGGAAACTTACCAGGATTTGCTAAGGCTTGACCGCCTTCCTGAACGACTCGGAGCTCAAAAGTTAAAAGTTAAAAGTTAAAAGTTAAAAGAAAGACAATCCATCTTTACTTAATGATGATTGCTTTTTCACTTTTAAATTTTGCCTTGTTCAGTCACGCGATTGGATTGACACTCCCCGGTCTAAAAACACGGGGATTTTCAGCATATTCCTTATAACAACTGTTCATGGTTCACGGGTTCGAGTGCATCACGGTTCGCGGTTCACAGGCGGTAGCGTTCGATGAACCATGAACAATCAACAATCTGGCTTTGACTTGGCCCTGGTTCAGTCCTTATTGATTCAAGGGATCGATATTGGACTGGTTTTTGCCCTTGCGTATTTGGTGCTCGTCATTGTGGGCGAGCGCAGAACGCTGTGGATGGTACGGGGATTTATCATTTTGATGCTGGCGGCGGCGGTGAGCAACTGGGCTGGATTGAGGCTGTTGCACGTTGCCCTCAACAGCTTGGTGACTGGTTCGGCTGTGGCAATGGCGGTAATATTGCAGTCGGAGTTTCGCCGATTTCTGGAACAATTGGGTCGGGGGGAATTTCGGCAATTGTTTGGACGCGATCGCCGACCAAATCCCGAACCGGACAGCGTAATAGATGAAATTGTGGACGCAGTAAAAGAACTTTCGCAAAACCGCACGGGCGCTTTACTAATTATAGAAACAGATTCTCCGATCGACGATCGAGATTTTTCGGTGCCGGGATTAAAGCTAAATGCAGAAGTTTCTAAAGAATTGTTGCAGACAATCTTTCAGCCGCAAACTTTGCTGCACGACGGAGCTGTTTTGATTCGAGGTTCGCGGATCGTGTCGGCGGGGGTAATTTTGCCTTTGTCCGATCGCAGCGCGTCGCGGCAGTTGGGAACCCGCCACCGGGCGGCGATGGGGATTACGGAACGGGTGCAAGCTTGCGTGTGCGTGGTGGTGTCCGAAGAAACGGGTTCTATTTCTTTAGCCCAGATGGGAATGTTAAATCGACCTTTGACTAGCAGCAAACTTAAGGAATTGCTGGAAGCAAAGCTGTTTCCGTCGGAGGGAGAAAGAGCTGTGGCTCCAATTCCGATCGGCAATCTCGGACGCCAGATAGGATTGAAGGGAGTGACGCTATTAAAACGGATACTGCGCCGTTAGTCGGGTAATCGGGAGAAACCATGAGTCAAGGAATTTGCTTGGAAAAGTTGCCGGAGGATCTGCAACAAGAACTACTGCCTAAGCACATAGCAGTGATTATGGACGGGAACGGGCGCTGGGCTAAGAATAAGGGGTTGCCGCGGATTGCGGGACACCGCCGAGGAGCTAGCACTCTGAAGGAACTGCTGCGCTGCTGCAAAGATTGGGGGATTCCTGCTTTAACGGCCTATGCTTTTTCGACGGAGAACTGGGGGCGGCCGGCTGGGGAGGTGGATTTTTTAATGAGTTTGTTTGAGGGTAAGCTGCGCCAAGAATTGCGGGAGATGGTGGACGAGGACGTGCAAATTCAATTTATGGGGAATTTGCAGGCTTTGCCGAAGTCTTTGCAGGCGGAAATCGAGCGTTCTGTGACAGCAACTCAGCACAATCAGGGAATTCTGTTTACGGTGGCGACGAATTACGGGGGGCGTCAGGAGATTGTACAAGCTTGTCGGGCGATCGCCACTCAGGTGAAAGAGGGCAAGTTGCAGCCGGAGGAGATTGATGAGGTTTTATTTAAACGCTATTTGTATACTGCTGATGTTTGTGACCCGGATTTGCTGATCCGGACGAGCGGGGAAATGCGGTTGAGCAATTTTCTGCTATGGCAAATGGCTTATTCGGAAATTTACATTACTGAGACGCTGTGGCCGGATTTCGATCGATCGGAGTTTCACCGCGCTTTGTCTACTTATCAGCAACGCAACCGCCGATTTGGCAAAGTCTAACGATTTTGGATTTTAGATTTTGGATTTTAGATTAATTTTTCACTTTCCAATTAGGTAGATTCTGAAATGTATTTCTCAATCTAAAATCTAAAATCGCCAATCTAAAATTAAATTAGGGGCCGGAGAAAACGGCAGATTCAATGTCCTGACGCGAGAGGGAGTATTTGAACGCTCGCTGAATATCTTGGCCGTCTGCTCCAGCATTGATATAACGGATGGTGAGTTGGTCGATATCGAGGGAGAGTTCTGCTTTCCAGGTAGGTCGATCGATCTGCCAGGAGTGGAGTTCTTGCCGGTCTTGCTGGCAGCCACGGCTGATGAGCCACTGCTCGATTTCCGGGAGCGGATGGTTGTACAAAGGAGTGTCAGCGGAAGGAAGAGTCATGGGATTTTAGATTTTAGATTTGGGATTTGGGATTTTCGAGAATATTTAACAACTGTTTTAGATGATTTACAGCACTTTACGTGATAATAACATACACTTTTAAACCTAAAACGCTTATACGGCAAATGATTTAAGTCGATTAGTGTGTGTGCTATATCAAGGAAGTGCTGTATCTGATTTTGCAGCTTGGTTCACATCAAAGTATTAGGAGTAAACAAAAAAATCTAACGTGGTAAAACCAGAAGGCTGAAATTAACCACATCCAACAATTAGTGCCATAAAGCATGAAAGCATGGTTGAAAAACTGCCTACTATGTCAATAATAATGCTCACAAGATTAAGAATCGCTATACATCCATCGAAAAAATTCATTTCTTCTGGTGTGTGTTGGATATCTATCGTACCTATAGGCTCCCAGTTTTGACATAAGCAAACTTCAGCAATTAGGAATTGACTGAATTGTAGCGAAAGAGACAGAAGCATATTTTTGAATTAGTTTCGATAGTAAAATCTACACCAGAAAATAAACTAATTTGATTGTGACACTGTTTAGATTGGGGGATTTGAGGCTTTAATTGCCGCGAATTAAGCCGATCGCGATCGCCAGTACCAAACATCCGATTAAGCTAGCTCCCATGATAAACAGAGCGAACATTTCTCCGGGGGAAAGAGGTCGATCCGTGGGATCTAGGTAAGCGGAGTTGTAAGTTTTTTTGCCCGAGCCCGAAACCGGAGTATTGAAGCCTGGGGGCGGCGCAATCACGTTCAGGCGAGAATAGCCTATTTTGAGGTCGTAGGCGAGGCGACGTTCTGGGTTGCTGAGGGTGGCGTAGGCGTTGTTGAGCTGATGAAATTTGGCGGTGGCGGCTGCGGGCGACAGGTCGGTGGTATCGGGATGGTAGAGTTTGCTCAGTTCCCGGTACGATCGCCGAATTTCGATCGCAGAGGCTGAAGGATGCAGCCCTAACAAGCTGTAATGAGTGGAACCCAAGGGGGTTTTTTCGGGTATTTTTTGACTTTTGTTTTTTGCAGTTGCCTCGTTTCCTGCCACCGAAGCCCCTCTCTGCCTATTGTTTATAATTTTCTATCTATTTTAGCCCAGAGTTGAGGCTAGCGCCACTGTCTGCGATGTCGAGGGGTTGAGGGTGGGCGATCGGCGACAGCAAGTAACATCAAACTCAGCACCAAGATATTCATGCCGTCCGCTTCATCGATTTGTTATGCGACTTACTGCGTGTTTGAGATATCTGACTCACCGATCGATTGGGTAAGCCGATTTCGCCAGAACCTTTTTTCGACACTGCGGATATTTTCTTCATATCTGAGTTTATCCAAGTAAAGCAGCAAATACTTCAATTCATTATCCGTCTCATCCCCCTCAAAGGGGTTTACTTGCACCAGATTGCCATAGCTGCGCTCCCACTTTTGAGGCGTATCATCTACTGCAATGATTGACTCTAGACAATACCCTTTGCGCTTGACCTTTTTTAGATTTTTGCGATTGTAATATTCAAACCATTCAAGATCGTAAGCAACTGTGCAGCGATCGCTTGCCCACACAAACGATAAAGTTTTGGGATCTTCAAAGATAGCTGACACAATTGCGATCGCATAAGACGGCGTAGAAGATGTCCAAACTGCAACCTCAAACCAGTCTAAGCAATTTTTCAAAAATACATCAAGAAACGGTCGTTTGTAAATGTGATATGGCTCTACTAAAAAGTCAGCTTGCCGATGGAGAGATGCTTCGGTAGCATAAATTAAAGTTTCATCAAGATCGAGGATCAATAGTTTTTTGGGAGCATCCATAATCAAAAATAGTTCATCACTATGTCTGACGCCAATCCTGTACCAAATTACTTTAAGCTATGAATCGCCCCGCAAATTTTGCACATCCTCAACGCTAAGCCCGGTAACTTGGCCGATCGTGGCATTATCTAGCTGTGAAATTAATTGTCTGGCGATCGCGATCGCCTTTTCTCGCATCCCTTGTTCTCGTCCTTGTTCTATGCCTTGTTCTCGTCCTTGTTCTATGCCTTGTTCTATGCCGTCCTGAACAGCTTTAATAATTGCTCCCTGTTGGTCATAAATAAACTGTTCTCTTCTGTCCAAATCTTCCACTTCCTCTCTGCTCAAACTGGCTTGATTCGCAATATTAAAAGCTTCATGTATTTCTGGTATGCTATCCATTGTTTCTGGAACCGATGTCAGACTTCTCGCATTTTTCATAAAATAAATCCATTTGTCTGCTAAAGTTTCAAGTTCCTCCTGTCCTTTGGTAAACTTTGGCAACTCTACAAACACTAAATCCAGCTCGTTTTCGGGATAAGTCAAATTTGTCTTGACTTCTTTGAACACAAATCGGGAAATAAATTCTGGGCTGTTAGGAAACATTTCAAAATCAGTAATTGTCAGAGCAATTACTGGCTTCAGCATTCGATATCCTTGGGCTGCTTCCAATTGAAAAGCGTAAGTCTTCGCTGCATTGTACAAAACTCGTTTCCCAAAAGACTGGACGTTGAGCACTTGCATTTCAATAATTACTAAAGTGCCATCGTTGAGTTTTGCTTTCACATCCAGATAAGTATCTTTCAAACCTTCAAGTTTTGGAGGAAGATTCGGGTTAATAATTTCTAAGTCTTCAATGGTGGGATTGCCTTCATAAATTAGAGCGTTGAGAAAGCTAATTAGAATGTCTTTGCTTTCTGAGGAACCGAATATTTTTTTGAAGGCGTAATCGGTTTTAGGGTTGATAAATATCATAGTTGTCAGATTTAGCTTTGAGATTATTGGTTTTGTGACGAACCAACGCGATTGGATCGGGGTCAAACTGCTGATTTTGTTTCAGGTAATGGTTTGACATTTTCCTGCAAATGTGCATTGGCGATCGCCAGCACAGGCTCATCGTCCCTGTGTTCGTCATCAATGGGAATTTGGCAAGAAATCAGTTCTGTGACGATGCGATCGCCCAGAACATCTTCCCAATCCTGCAACTGTTCTCTGGCTTTGATCGGTGTATTGATAGCTACGTCTACGCCCATTTGCTGAAGGTTGAGGCTGTGGGCTGTCGATCGGCGGTTGACACACTCCACCAGCCAAACGCTCAATCCGACTGCTGCCATCAAAGGCAAGACAATCCGATAATCGCGGGTTAATTCAAACATCAACAGGATGGCTGTCAGCGGTGCTCTGGCACTGCCGGCGAGCACGGCGGCCATTCCCACCATTGCGTAGGCGGGAGGGCCGGCGACTCGATCGCTCATTGCCGGCAGCATTTCCAAAAAGAGTCCGTAAGCCGAACCCAGGGAAGCTCCCAAAAACATCGCCGGAGCGAAGATACCGCCCACTAAACCGCTGCCTAGGCTGATTGCTGTCATCGCCAGTTTGACAAACAGCAGCAGCAGCAGCAAAGGCAAGGAAAATTTAACATCTTGGAGCATTGCTTGGACTGTTTCGTAGCCGACACCCAAAATTTGAGGAAATTGCAGGGCGACTAAGCCGACGCAGGCCCCGCCGATGATGGGCTGAAGCGGCCGGGGCAGTCGTCCGAGCCAAGCAAATCCTCGGATTTTGCCTTGAAAACAGCGATCGGCTAATTGAATTGCTTCTGTGTAGGCTAGAGACACTCCGCTCGCCAAAAGTCCCAATCCCATGTACAGAGGCAGTTCTAGGGGGCTGCGGACATCGTAGATCGGCAAAGAAAAGGCCGGCTGAGCTCCCAAGCAGATTTGAGCGATGAGCGCGGAAACTACCGCCGAGAGCAAGACAACGCTGACTGACGAAGTGGCAAAGGTGCTGCCGAGCACGACTTCTAAGGCAAAGAATACTCCGGCGATGGGAGAGTTAAACCCGGCGGATAAACCTGCTGCTGCTCCGGCGCCGAGGAGCAAGCGCTGCCGTTCTGGGGAGAGCTGCAAAACTTGAGCCAGCAGCATTCCGAAGTTGGCGCCGATTTCGACGCTGGGGGCTTCCGGGCCGAGGGAGGCGCCGGTGCCGAGGGAAACTGAGGCTGCCACCATTTTGGTGATGGGTTTGAGGGGGGAGAGTTCTTGCAGGCCGCGGGTGGCTGCAATTAAGGAAGACATATTCGGGCCAAAGTCCCGAAACCGCCAGCGCATCAGCCCGATGATGACTCCGCCGAGGGTGGGAATGCAGGCTAGCGTCCAAGAGCCTTTCGAGGCGATCGCCCCCATGAAGTCTTCCAGCATCAGGCTGTGGATGAAGTGGATCAGGTAGTGAAAGGTGACGACGCCTGCGCCCGTAACTCCCCCTATGACTAGGGAGAGGATGAGCAGGAGGGTTTCTGGGCTGGGGTGCAGGCGGTTGAATAGCGGGCTTAGGCGGGAGGCTTGGGGAGTTGCTGCGGTTGGCCCGGGTGGCGGCAGATCCACAGGAGGGGTGACTCTCATTTAGCGGTTAATTCTTCTGTGAGAAGTTAGATAAATATTACATTTTATTTCTTTTTTTAATTTTGAGTGATTTTACGGGAATTGACAAGTTAATTAAGGCGTATTTTAGGGGGGGAATTTTTGGGGCTGGCGGCTGGGGTGGAATGACCGATTAAGAGAGTCAGCACATTGGGCGCAATTGTATTCTCAGTTACATTCAAACTTAGATAGACTCTCGCGATCATGCTAATTAAGTATATTTACAGTGTTGGCGCTTAGGGCGATCGCATGAGCGAACTTGCAATATCGTATAACTCAGTGAAACACAACATTCCGATTAAAGAATTGGTGATTTGAGATTTTACCTTAAAACCACTAATTTCAAACCACAAATATCAAATCTCAAATCCCTCGCGCATAATATCAGATCGGTTGTTGAGTGGGCGGGATTCTTGGTCTGGGTTTGGCGATCGACATTAGCGGATCGCCGATGGTAGCGACTTTCCAGGGAGGGGATTCTAGCTGGCGCGCTGCGATTAAAAAGGGTGCCCCTCGCTTCAGGCGATCGACCATTAATTTAGGCGGAATAAATGCAGATAAAAGAGGTTCATTGACACTGCCAATATATGCGTAAGCACCATTTTGTAGCCACCTTCCGGCAACGGTGTTTGTGTCATCTGGGGCTGCTGCTGACCAACTGTGGATCATGTGGATTGCTGCGGGAAATTGGAGTTTTGGTATGTCCTCGACAGAAGCGTCGCCGTTGCCGACTTGAAATGATTTTGGATAGCCTTTGGAATTCATTAATATTAAGTCAAATGTCCACGGTTTTGAAGCTAAACTCCGCCACTTTTCCAAGCTAGATTCTGGTTTCTGCACTACTTCGACATTCAAACCTATGGTTTTTAGTCCGCTAGCTGCTTCCTCCATTTCATATTTTCCCCAATTTCCTTCCTTGGGATAACTGTCGTAAAGCATGGCGGTTTCGGTATCGAGGAATAACGCGCACATGGCTTGATAGATCGATCGTACTTCCGAGCCGTAAATCCAGCCGACAGCCGCCCAGCGTTCGCCGTTGGGGTGCCTTCCCAAACCATCGGTAACGGCTAGTTGTTCGTCTGGTTTTCCAGGAGATTGATATTTGACTGCTAGTTGGCGTACAATGGTTATTGTGTCGATCGGGTCTGCGAGTTGAGAGTAAAAATATCCGGTTGATTCGACAGCTTTTGTAACTGCTGTTTGCAGAGTTTTCCACTGTGTGTTATTAAGGGTATCGTTGGGTTTTCCGAAGTTGCCTTCTAGAAATACTAAAGGTTGACCGTGAGCGGCTGCTAAGGCAACTGCTGCTGAGCGTGCGGGGTCATTTTCTGATGTGATTACTACTCCTGGGGGTTCCCAGCCGAGTTGCGTCCATTTTGTTTTTAAGGTTTGAGTATCGGTGGCATTCCAGGCTGCTGCTGCGGCGTTCCGCATTAATTGTTGGAGTTTTTGACCTTTTGGCAGTTGCTGTTTGATGCTTGGCAAACGCACTATTTCTTCGGGTTGAAAGCGCTGCAAAAACATGGGCGAATATTTTTTGTCTTCGATGAGAATAGGCCAGTTTCCTTTGAGATTCCATTTTTGGATGGCTGCTAAGAATGTGGCTTCGTCGGGTACTAAAACTATGCGGTTGACTGTTGGTATGTTGTCGCGGAGGATGGCTGCTCGGAGGCCTGTTTGAATTGGCCAGGGTTCTTGTTTGGCTGAGGCGGGAAGTTGAAAGGGTTTTGTGAGAAAGCTGCACGCTGTTAATTGCTGTGACAAGCATAAAAATAGTGTTAATACTAGCAGTATAATTTGTAGTCTTTTGTGAAATTTCATTTTTTAACCGCAGATTGAAGCAGATTAACGCGGATTAACGCAGATGCAGAGGGGTTCTGTTAATAGATTCCGGGAAGTAGTTTTTTGACTCGCTGGCTGTATTGTGAATAGTCTGGATATTTTTCGGTTAACCAGGTTTCTTCGCGGCTGGCTTTGATGTCAAAAAATATTATTAATATTGCGCTGGCTATTAAGTGGGATATGCTCATTTGAAAAAGTGTCCAGCCGAGGGCGGCTAAAATTAAGCCACTGTATAATGGATGCCGCACTATTCCGTAAATGCCTGTTTGGACTAATTCTCCGTTTTCTATGGGATAGGGTAAAGGTGTGAGGTTTTTTCCTAAGTCTATCAATGCTTTGCTGATGAAAATTAATGCGGTTAAGCCGAGAATACTTGCTACAATCCAGGTAAGAGCAAGTAATTGAGTTGATTGAATTTTTAATCCTGGCAGTTGATAAACTGGTAAGATTACAAAAGCTGTGAGCAATCCTCCTTGAAGCAAAACTAAATATTCGCCGCGGCTGTTATTGCGCCAGCCTTCGCGCGTGAAGCCCCAGTCAGTTAAGATTTTCATAATTGAAGGAAGAAGGAAGACGGAAGAGGGAAGAAAGGAGAGGGGAGAAGGAAGAGGTGAGAACAAAGTGAACTGTAGGTTGGGTAGAGTGAAGTAAAACCCAACCTACGGCGAACAGCGAACAGTCAACACTCAACACTCAACAATTAACAAATTTATTCTCGCCAAGGACGTGTCATTAATTCTAATTGGTTGACTTCATCTTGGCTCAAATTCCAGCCTAATGCGCCTGCATTTTCTTGGGCTTGTTTGGCGGTTTTGGCGCCGGGAATGGGAATGACTCCGTTTTGGCAGATCAACCAGTTTAGGGCAACTTGGGCGGGAGTTCGATCGCGCTTTTTGCCCATTTTCCGCAGCGTGGACATGACTAATTCAATTTTTTCGAGGCCGCTTTTGCTGAAGCGGGAGTCCATTTTGCGGGCTCCTGTAGGTGGTTCTTGGGCTGTGTATTTGTCGGTGAGCAATCCTTGGGCTAAGGGGCTGTAAGCTAAAATTGTGACCCCCAATTCGCGGGCTGCACTCACAATTCCTTGTTTTTCTACTTGCCGCGACAGCAAGGAGTACCGGACTTGATTTGTTGCTAGGGGAACGCCTCTGGCTGCTAGTATTTTGTGGGCTTGGCGCATCTGTTCTACTGAATAGTTGCTGACTCCTACTGCTTGAATTCTGCCTTGTTTTACTTCGTCGGCTAAGGCGTTCATCAGGGTTTCTTGACTTAGTAAAAAAGCAAACGGCCAGTGCACTTGGTAGAGGGCTATTTGTTCTACTTGCAAGCGTTTTAAACTGGCACTCAAAGCGTCGGAAACTGATTTTCCTGTAATCCGCCAAGGTAGAGGGCCGAATTTGGTGGCTATTTGCACGGGTTGGCTGGTTTTTTTGAGAAACTGCCCCAGTAATTCTTCTGACAAGCCGTTACCGTAGACTTCGGCTGTGTCGAAAAAGTTGACTCCGCTGTCTAGGGATGTTTTGAATGCTGCTTCGACTTCGGCGGCGCCGTAGTTGCTGCCGTAGTTCCAAAATAGTTTGTCGCCCCAAGCCCAAGTTCCGACGCACAGGGGAATGACGGCTGGGCCGTTTTGTCCTAGGGTAATGGTTGTCACGGTTGGTAAATCCACAGTTATTGATTCTCTTTATTTTTATATGAATTTATACGAATAATCGCGATCGAGCTTCTAGCCGGGGGAGGAAACGCGGCTGGTGGCGATATCTCAGTTACTATAAATGCAAATGCTGTGTTTATTTGAATAGTTATGTCGATCGACCGTTTGCCAGATTCAAGATTAACAGATTCCGCGACTCCTGCTATCAAGAGAGTTACCCTGCTGACTATGTTCCGGTTGGGTTTGTTTCAGATGGGATTGGGCATGATGTCGATTTTGACGCTGGGGGTGCTCAATCGCGTGATGATTAAAGAGTTGGCGATTCCGGCTACTGTGGTGGCTGGTACGCTGGCCATGCACCAGTTTGTCGCCCCGGCTAGGGTGTGGTTCGGGCAAATGTCTGATGCTAAGCCTTTGTTTGGCCATCACCGCACGGGTTATGTGTGGGTAGGAAGCGTTTTGTTTGTGATTTCTGCTTTTTTGGCGGTACAGGTAATGTGGGGCTTGGGCGCTAGTTTGGAGGCTGTGGGGTGGACGACTGCTACTTACGGTTGGGTGGGTTTGTTGGGTTTGATTTTTGCGCTTTACGGTATTGCTATTTGTTCGAGTTCGACTCCTTTTGCTGCTTTGTTGGTGGATGTTTCGGATGAGGAAGATCGATCGAAGTTGGTGGGTGTGGTGTGGTCGATGCTGATGGTTGGTATTATTATCGGGGCGATTATTAGCAGCGGTTTGCTGAAGCAAATTGATGGGGATGTGTCGCGGGAAGTGTTGCAGGCTTCGATTAACGGTTTGTTTGTGAAGGTGCCGGCGCTTGTTTTACTGTTGGTGGGGATTGCGACTTTTGGGGTTGAGAAAAAGTATTCGCGGTACGGGGTGCGATCGAGCGCAGTGAATCGAGAAGATAAAATTACTCTGGGAAGTGCGCTGCGGATTTTGACTGCTAGCCGTCAAACCGGTTTATTTTTTACTTTCCTGCTGATTATGACAATTTGCTTGTTTATGCAGGATGCGGTTTTGGAACCTTACGGCGGGGAAATTTTTAAGATGCCGATTTCTGAAACTACTCGCTTGAATGCTATTTACGGTACTGGTGTGCTTTTTGGTTTGAGCGCCACTGGCTTTTTAATTGTGCCTCGCATCGGCAAGCAAAATACGATTAGGTTGGGCTGTTTGTCAGTGGCGGCTTGTTTTGGTTTAATTATTTTATCTGGATTTACAGGAAATCCAATTGTGTTTAAGTCGGCTTTAATGTTGTTTGGTTTAGCTTCAGGTATTACAACGACTGGTGCGCTGAGTTTGATGTTGGATTTGACTGCTGCAGAAACTGCTGGGACTTTTATTGGTGCTTGGGGTTTGTCGCAGGCGATGGCGCGGGGTGTGGCGACGGTTAGCGGCGGTGCTATTTTGGATTTTGGCAGGAGTTTGTTTGGGGTGCCGATGTTAGCTTACGGGTTAGTTTTTGCTGTGCCGGCTGCGGGTATGATTCTGGCTGTTTGGCTGTTGGGTAGGGTGGATGTTGGGGAGTTTCAGGATAATGCTAAAAGTGCGATCGCAACTATTCTTGAAAATGAATTAGACTGATATTTTGTCAGTTGGCAGTTGCCAGTTGCCAGTTGTTAGTTTCAATAACAAATAACCAATAACCAATAACTAATGAATGATTTTTGGGATTCTATTTTAAGTTTTTCTCAGACTACTGTCCAGACAGTCGGCCAGCAGTTTTTGAAAGATTTCGGTTCTGCACAAGCGGATGAGAAGGATGATGGGAGTTTGGTTACGCAGTCTGACAATTGGGCGGATGCGGAGATTAGAAGTGCGATCGCATCTACTTTTCCCAGTCACGGAATTTTGAGCGAGGAAGGAGAACACGTTTTCCCAGATACTGAATGGTGTTGGGTTGTCGATCCTCTGGATGCTACGACTAATTTTGCTCGGGGAATTCCGATTTGGGGGATTTCTTTGGGTTTATTGTATCAGGGAACTCCTGTTTTTGGCTGCGTGTACTTGCCGCCGGTGAATCAATTTTTTCACGGCTTTTATGCAGGGGATTTGGTGGGGGACAATGTATTGACAAATATGCCTCAAGGTGCATTTTTGAACAATCGGCCGATTTGTCCGACTGCTGATAAAATGAGCGGAAATCATATTTTTAATTTGTGTTCCCGGAGTGTGGGAATCGGGCCTCATCTTCCGAGTAAAATTCGGATGTTGGGTATGGCTAGTTACAATTTTTTGACTGTGGCTTCGGGTGCGGCTATGGGAGGGGTGGAAGCGACTCCGAAAATTTGGGATATTGCGGGGAGTTGGGTAATTGTGAAGGCGGCGGGTGCGGTTTGGCTACCGCTGGAGTCCCAGGCTATTTTTCCGCTGGAAGTGGGGAAGAATTACGGTAGGATTTCTTATCCGACTTTGGTGATGAACCGGCAGGAGTTGGTGTCGGTGTTTTTGCCGTTTGTGGAGGCTTGGAAGAAGAAAAAAATGGGGTAATTTAGGTGAATCGAAGCTATCCCGTAGGAAATCGAACAATTGTTAAATAAAACTGCAGGGCAGGCGTAACGGAGGAGTCTCCCACGCCTGCCGTGCTGTTTGGAAGAAATATACCGACCGATGACCGATGGTTCAAGTATGCCTACTCTCGTCTATTTCTGGCAATCTGCGATCGGGTGGTTTTGTTTTACGTCGATCGGGTGATGCGGTGCTGGTACAATTTGTGGTAACTTTTCCACTAGCTATTATGTCTAGGAAATAAAATTATGCCCGTTTTCAAGTAGAGGCACAATCGAAAATACGTTTACTGCGGTGTTGGAAAAAGTAGATGAGTGGTATATTGGCTAGGTTGAAGAGTTAGCCTCTGGGAAGATACAAGAATAAACCTTGAAAGAAACTCGGAAAAGTCTGCGATTTGCGATCGAACTAATCTCGATAGCAAAATTCTCGCATCCGAGTTGCTGACAGCGGCAGTCCCAATTCTACCAGCGTTTCCAAATACTCGTCAGGCGTTTTTGGCGGATTTTTGAGCCGGATTCTTTGTTTCTCGGCTGCTTTGCATACTGTTTGCCAGTTGAGGTCAAGCAAGTCTAAAATAAAATCATCTGGATGCTGCGCTAAAATGTCGTAAGGTGCAAGAGTTTCTTCAGGAAAATCTCTGAGATTGAAAGTAATAATAAACTTAGAACGAGAGTGAATTGCAGCAGCGAGGACATGACGATCGCCCGGATCTGGAAGTTCTAACTCTTGTATAATTGTCTCATAGCCTTGCACCAAGCAATTTTCAACACTTGTATTCATTAATCTTTTGGTTCGGGAAAGCTGTTCAAATCTTATATCGGGACGGTTTATAAGTATATTTCTCATCCACTCGTCGTGAATTTCTTCAGTCCAACGTGCCTCAACTATGTCGGTAGTTGCCAACTCTACAAAAAAGTCACGAAGAGATGCCGAATACAAAACATTGGCATCGTAAATAACAGTTAAAATTGCCATTTTTTAATGGTACAAACCGAGTGCTTCTGATTCAGATACAAGCAGATCCATAATTTTACTGCTTTCTTCGGAACTTTGTTTCTTATATTCCATTAAATCTTCGTAACGTATCCGGCGACTGTTCCTAACTGTCTTGTAAGGGATTTTTCCCGCATCCAGCAACTCCCGCATATATTTATCGGAAACTCCCAGAAGGTCTGCTGCTTGATAAATATGAAGTTCTTTAGTAATTGGAGTTAGCTTGACAGTATTGCCGCTTCTTGTCTGTTGCAAAATTGCTAATAGCAGTGGCAATGCTGCGGCAGGTATGTCAATTGTCTTTCCCTCTTTTTCGTTTAATATCAATTTTAGGGATTCGCCAGACGGATGATTTTGCAAGTGCGATTCTAAAGCGCGGCTGCTGGTTTTGGCAACCGCTGCTTCTGCTGGTGTCGGCAAAGCAGGTGCTGAGTCGGTATCTCCGGTGAATGTCATGTTAATTTGGGGGTGAGAATAACAGCCAATCGACTACGATCGTAGCAATTTTTTTGCGAGGCGATCGCACTTGATGCAGCCAGCAAAATAACAGATGCTGGGATTGGGACACAACAATGTTGTGTCCCTACTGCAAAATGATTTTATTGCCTCATGCAATTAATTTCGACAGCACATTAGACAACTTAGCACCGAGATTCTCCACAGAGTCCTGCTGTTTGGGATCTTTCATCGTACCGTCAGCATTAAATGCTTCAAAAGCTTGGGGAACTGCTTTCTGATCCGGGAGCACCAATACGTTAATATTCCCCAGGATCGATCGCAAATGAACCAATCCCCGCAAGCCGCCGATTCCGCCTGGGGAAGCACTCATAATTACCGCTACTTTGCCAGTAAATGCCACCAATCCCGGTTCACCCGGTGCTGGGCGCGATACCCAATCGATCGCATTTTTCAGCACAGGTGTAATTGAACTGTTATACTCAGGAGAAGCTATCAAAAACCCGTCATGCGCTACCATCAATTTCTTCAAGTGCCGAGCATTTTCTGGCATTCCCTCTTTTGCTTCTAAATCTTCGTCAAATAGCGGCATCGGCAAATCGCGCAAATCTACATAAGTAACTTCTGCACCCGCCGCCGTAGCCCCAGCCGCCGCAACTTTTACCAGCAGTTTGTTGTAGGATGCTTCGCGGGTACTCCCGGCAAATGCAAGTATTTTTGGTCTATTGTTCACGGTATTTCCTGATATTTTGACAAGATAATCTTGACATTTCCAAGATAAATTTTAGCAAAGGAAGGGGTTCGCTGTCTCTTGCCTTAACATATATTAGTTAAATAAATAATCACCAATAAATAACCGGGCCGGCGTGACTGAGGAGTCTCCCACACCAGGCGCGCTGTTTGTAGTAAATATAACCGACCGATGACCGATATGTAAAGTGTGCCTTGGTGCATCCAGTTTCTGCAATCAGCGATCGGGCAATTTAATTTTGTGCGATCGGGTGATGCGGTGGGGTAAAGTTTATATTAAGTCCGATCGTCGATCGCGCAATCTTTGGGTAACATTAAACTTAAGAAACACCAAAATAATTTTTGAGAAAATACAAAACTGCATTACAAAAAGGCTGGTATCGCCCTTGTGCATTCATTTGTTGACAAACTTGAGCTAATAATTCGGCCTCTTGCTGTGTCATGATTCCTTGCAATGCTTCAAGTGCTTGAATTCGTCCCTGCATTAAGTCATAATGATTGAGTCCCAAAACTTCAATGGTTGTTTGAGCATCTTTTTGCTGAGCTAAATTATTGGCAGTTGGCAGTATCTCACCAGTGCTAGAGTAATTAAAAAATTCTTCACAGTTGGCTTGTAGTGGCGAAACCCCAATCGCAAGATTCTTCTTCTTATTGCCACAATACTCTGGCCAATCTGGATCTCTGCCACAAGAAGCTAGCATATTTGTGTAATCAACAGATAATTCTAAATCAGTCTTGCTCTGAGGGGCTAGATGTTCAATATGGCTATTACTTTGCTCAACTTTCTTACAGCAGTAGCAGCAAATATAGCCTTGTTCACTTAGCAAAGAAATGTGTACCGCTCCTTTCTCAGGGTTGGAAAGACTTTTGTAATCATAGTTGACACCGATAGACTTCTGTGTAGCCTTCCAGTCGGAAAAATTTTGAGGTTCTTTCCCCTTTTGAATATATTTCATTTATTGAGAATTTCTTTGCGTTGAATTAGCCAATCTGCTCTCACAAATTCAGGATCTTCTTCTCCCATTCTGTGTGCTAATTCTTGGCGAAATTGCCGTGCCTTTCCGAGTTCGCCCTTGTCTATCAAGCGAAACAATTCACGTAAATCTTCCTTAATTTCCTGCGGACGTTCTGGAGTTCCCATAAGCGTTTCTAGAATCCGATTGCTATCTTTCCCAAAGGATGGTACTCGCTCGATCGCAATTCCTTCAGATGTTGACCTCAAAAGATGAACCCATTTGAGATCGCTGATTACCTGTGGCGAATGAGTCGTAATTATAAACTGGCAATTTGGGAATGTTTTTTTCAGGTTCGGAATAATCGCCCGTTGCCATTTTGGGTGCAAGTGGAGCTCAATCTCGTCAATCAAAACAACGCCGGAACCCTCAAGCGGATTGCAATCTGGATTCGGATTTGCGATCGCCAAACGCCTTGCTAAATCTCCTGCTAGTGCTAACAAGCATTTTTCACCATCGGATAGTTGATTGACGATCAGTTCATCGCCTTCTTTGTTTACAGTCATTCGCAACAAAGGCGATCGCCTAACCCGTAAATTTGACCAGCCGTCTAGTAAGTTAGCGATCGCATATCTGACTGCTTCTAGTTCGCGATCGCGATACTCATTAGTATTATTTAGTCGTAATTCGTTTTCTAAATCTTCCCGCTCTCTAAACCATTCAAAAAAGCGCCTAAAATCGATCTGCCCTCCCGTGAGAGCCTCGTCATAAACAGTTATCTTCTCAAACGAATGTTTCGTCCTAATCTTCAAAGGAATATCAAGTACGGCACGGTTAGTTGGGTAGTAAACAGCCAGAGGCAATGCTGCGTAAGAATTAGCATCTAACTGACTGTATATGTGCTCAACAACTCTTTTTAAGTCCCCAATGTTGCTGCTAGTATCCTGGCTTCGCCCTTTCCTGACCTTGGTTAAAGACCATACCACTTCCGGCCAGTCATTGATTGAAATTGTAATTTCGTTGTGAGTTTCTTTGCATCCTTTTTTGATATCATCTTCGTTGAAAAAACGTCCATGAATATTGGAAGTTTGAATTCGCTTGGTCAGCAAATAGAGAAGAACAGCCAAACACTCAAGTATGCTGGACTTCCCCACACCGTTGATACCGATGAACACAGTCGGCTCATCTGTATCAAACTCCAGGGTCAAATCGCTGATGCCTCGGAATGAGTTCATTTTTAGACGCTTGACTTTCACGATTTGGTTCTCGCTCTGGCTGAGTGGGTTATATTTTTGAGATCATATCAAATCAATGCTTCCAAACAAAGTCAGCAATGGGTCTATCTGCCGACAAAACAGGATTGTCACTGGAATTGAATAAAACCGATCGCATTTTTACATTCCCGACTCCCAAACGCCTCTCGACGCGACTGGGAATGCCGTAACCGTAAATAATGTGTCCTTTCCCCGCCAACACCACAACTTGATAGTCGGGGTTTGCTTTGACAAATTCAGCTATTTTTTCCGCCATAGTTTCGTCCCACAAAACTTGGGCTTGCAAGAATCTTTCAAAAGCCGTACTATTTCCCTGTGCTGCCTTTTGGTGTTGCTGGTAAACTTCTAGCAGCAGTTGCCGATATTCGGCGTTGTCCGTGCGAATTTCGGATATTGGCGGAATGTGCTTTTTTTCCTCTGCAGTGAGGCTTTCTAAACCTTGACTGGCAACTTTTCTCGTTACTTCGGATGGTGTATTTAAGGCGAGGACAGGTAGTTGATTTTCTTTGGCAAACCGCAAAATGGGGGCGTAAGATTCCCAGGGAAAACGCCACCTGCGATCGTACTCTGTTTGCTCGACTAATTGTTCTTCAGTCAGTTTACCTGCTAAGTAGTTGTCGATCGCGCTTTGAAAGGGACGCTGAAACATTTCTAGGGCGATCGCAATTTTCCGATTTTGCCGCTGCATTTCTCGGATAATCTTTAGTTGAGCTTGATGGTCTTCCGCGCTATCGTGGGTTTCTCCCAGATACACGACTTTCGCGTTTACCAACTGTTGCAAAATCTCTTGGTTAGTGTAAGTTTGCGGAGGTTGAGGGTTCGCCGTCGTTTGCGCTGTCACTGCACTGCTGCACAGCAGAAAGATACTCAGCGATAAGGCGCACAGTTTGATGAGTTTGGTTGTTTTCATATTGATATTATGCCGTTTCTCGCAGCAGCAAGCACAGCCGAACTCTACTATCTAGCTGAGCAGCTAGAAAGCTCAATGCTTAATTTAACTTCATAATTATCCGCAGTTGCTTCTAAAAATGTAAAGTTTAGTTGCAGGTACTTGCGCTTCTAGAAGAAGGTGATAAATTAATAATATGAAGCGAACAAAAAGCTTCTCCGACAGATACAACCTCTAGATACCACAGCGAAGTTCACAATAGAATCTAAGGAGTAAAAACGCTGTTTAATCTCACATCTGTCTCATTAAAAACCAATAGCAGCACCCACCAACAAAGCTGATAATTCCTCAACTAATTAGAGGGGAGCAATGCAACTGAATCCGAGGATTATTGCAACTCCACATCGAAGTTGAAAAAAGAGGAAATCACTCGGTACATATGGCTGGGTGCTGTTGTTGTTAAAGTTGTTGTTAAAAGAGATTTTCGGTTTGTGATGTTTTTTTCAGTAGAGGCAGAGCCTCTAGATATGCGTTACCGGGCAGAGCCGGGTAACAAGCATACAAGGAGAAAAACTAGAAAATTACTGGAAAATTGTCTCGTCTTCCTTTCGCCACGCGGGATCGACGATACAAATAAATATTAGCGGCTCTGTGCCGCAGTTGTAAATAAACTGCTTGGCGTTTGGAGGAATGTAAACTGCATCTCCGGCTTCCACGAATTGATTTTCGTCGTCGATGTGCATTTCTCCAACGCCGCTGAGGATGTAGTAAACTTCAGAAGTTGTCAGGGAGTGCAGCACAGAAGTTTGTCCCGGTGGCAAAGCGGCGTGCGCTAAACTGTAACGCAAATCCACAGCTTGTTTGTCTGGATGCAGCAATTCTCGCAGTTGAGTACCGTCGCCAGCAATAAACTCCTCGCAGGCATTTAGCTTTTGAATTAGCATTCTTTCCACACTCCTGAAAATCTCTTTACCACAACTTAAGTTTAATTGAAAGAGCCAGAAATGTTAAGAAATATGTAAAGTGGCGACCGGATTTTTTAACCGTAAATTCCCGAATGCGATCGATAATCAGGACAGTCGATCGCATCTTCAGATAAAGCTATAGTAGGCTGAACGGGACACTTGAGGTGGTAGTCGCCGGTGAAAAATACGCAGTTAGCACAAGGGATTTGGTGCATCCTCTGAGCTCGACGCATCGAGTCGGTAACAGTACGCCCGACACTCAAACACAGCAAAAAAACTAAGCCCCAGGCGGACACAAAACACAGCGGGACTAAAACAGGCTGTATTGCCTTAAGCAAAAAGTAAAGCATAGCAAGAAAATTCAGCGTTAGAAGCCACACATACATTACAGTAGTGGAATTGCCGATCGATCGACCAAAAAGTTTAGAATCCTTTACAGCTCGATCGAGAAACCGGGAATTATGGCATGATAAGGAACAGTCCTTAAATAAAATTAGAGGAAATCAGCTATGACTCTGCGATTAGGCGATACAGTTCCCAACTTTACCCAAGCTTCGTCTGAAGGGGAAATCAATTTCTACGACTGGGCTGGGGATAGCTGGGTCGTGTTGTTTTCTCACCCGAAAGACTATACTCCAGTGTGCACCACAGAACTCGGTGCAGTGGCCCGTCTAAAGTCTGAATTTGAAAAGCGGGGCGTCAAAACCATTGCCCTCAGCGTCGATGATGTGGATTCTCACATGGGCTGGATTAAAGATATTGAGGAAACTCAAAATGTCACCCTCAATTATCCGATTTTAGCAGATGGCGATCGTAAAGTCTCCGACATTTACGACATGATCCATCCCAACTCGCTGAACAACTTAACAATCCGCACAGTTTTTGTAATTGACCCGGAAAAGAAATTGCGTTTGAGCATTACTTATCCGGCTAGCACTGGTCGGAATTTTAATGAAATTTTGCGAGTAATTGATTCCTTGCAACTTACAGACAAATACAGCGTTGCGACTCCGGTTGATTGGAAAGATGGCGACGATTGCGTCATCGTACCTTCGATTACCGACCCCGCAGAGTTGGCAGAGAAATTTCCCAAAGGCTACACGCCTGTTAAGCCTTATTTGCGGATGACTCCTCAGCCGAATAAATAGGTTAAATTTACGCAATGTTTGCAGTCAGGACTTCAGTCCTTCCCTCTTTTTTGAGGACTGAAGTCCTCACTACCAACAGAGAAATTATGCAATCTTGTTTGAGACTTTAGATTTCAGGAAAGGCAAAATGCTGTCATCTCCGATCGTATTGCGAATGCCGCCAGAAATGCAAATGACAGACGACGAGTTTTTCGAGTTCTGTCAATTAAATCGCAACTTGCGAATTGAACGCAGCCAGGAGGGAGAAATACTATTATTGACTCTCGTTGGGGGAATCAGCAGCAACCGCAATGCTATTTTAACTGGAGAATTGGGAATTTGGACAAAGGGAGATGGAACTGGCATTGCTTTTGCTTCTTGTACGGGATTTACTTTATCGATCGACTCCGTGCGATCGCCTGATGCTTCCTGGATTAAACTGGAAAGGTGGAATGCTTTATCAAAAGCACAGGCAGAAAAATTTGCACCAATTTGCCCTGACTTTGTAGTTGAACTCAGACCCGATTTTGAGGACTTAAAGCCATTGCAAGAAAAAATGCAAGAATATATGAGAGAACCAGGAGTGCAGTTAGGCTGGTTGATTGACCGCAAAAATCGCAGAGTTTATATTTACCGTCCCGGTTTGCCAGAGGAATGTTTGGAGAATCCGGCTACAGTTAGCGGCGACCCCGTTTTGCCGGGATTTGTTCTGAATATGAGCGAGATTTGGTAAGCTTAATATAGGAGCAACGATCGAGGAAATCAATTATGTTGACATCAACAATTGTGTTGCGAATACCACCAGAATTGCAAATGACAGATGACCAGTTTTTCGAGTTCTGTCAAATCAATAGTGAGTTACGCATTGAACGCAACAAATCGGGAGAATTGCTAATTATGCCCCCTACTGGTTCGGAGACGGGAAACCGAGAAGGTAATATATTTGGACCGCTGTGGGTTTGGGCAGAACAAAATGGTACTGGTTTAGCGTTTACTTCGAGTACAGGATTTACTCTGTCAACAGGTGCAGAAAAGTCGCCGGATGCTGCTTGGATAAAATTGGAAAGATGGAACGCTTTGTCACCAGAACAAAAGCAAAAGTTTGCCCCGATTTGCCCGGATTTTGTAGTAGAGCTCAGGTCTGCTTCTGACAATCTCAAGCCATTGCAAGAAAAAATGCAAGAATATATGAGAGAACCAGAAGTGCAGTTAGGCTGGTTGATTGACCGCAAAAATCGCCGCGTTTATATTTACCGTCCTGGTTTGGCAGAGGAATGTTTCGAGAATCCGGCTACAGTTAGCGGCGACCCCGTTTTGCCGGGATTTGTACTCAATATGAGCAAGATTTGGTAAAAGTGGTAGCAATAAATATCAACTTATTGTAAAAATTAATAAGAGAATGCAAACAGGCAAAAAATATGGATATCAAAAACGGCTTTGTAGGCACAATCGGCAACACGCCACTAATTCGCTTAAACAGCTTCAGCGATGAAACTGGCTGCGAAATTCTTGGCAAAGCAGAGTTTCTCAATCCCGGCGGTTCCGTTAAAGATAGGGCTGCTTTATACATCATCAAAGATGCAGAAGAAAAAGGCTTGCTGAAACCGGGCGGCACGGTTGTTGAAGGCACTGCCGGCAATACTGGCATCGGTTTGGCACACATTTGCAACGCTAAAGGTTACAAATGTTTGATTGTGATTCCCGATAACCAATCTCAAGAAAAAATCGATGCTTTGAAAACCTTGGGCGCTGAAGTTCGGACTGTTCCCGCTGTTCCTTACAAAGACCCAAATAATTATGTCAAATTGTCGGGAAGATTGGCTGCGGAAATGGAAAATGCAGTCTGGGCAAATCAGTTTGACAATTTAGCCAATCGCCGAGCTCATTACGAGACAACTGGCCCGGAAATTTGGGAACAAACAAACGGTAAAATTGATGCTTGGGTAACAGCTACGGGTACCGGCGGTACTTTTGCTGGGGTAGGAATGTTTTTGAAAGAAAAAAATCCTGCTGTGAGAATTGTCTTGGCAGACCCGATGGGCAGCGGGCTTTACAGTTATTTCAAAACAGGGGAAATTAAGACTGAAGGCAGTTCGATTACTGAGGGAATTGGCACCACTCGCGTGACTGCAAATATGGAGAATGCCCCGGTAGACGACGCCATTCAAATTGACGATACTGAGGCGGTCCGGGTGATTTACCAACTGCTGAGAAAAGAAGGGCTGTTTATGGGCGGTTCTGTGGGGATTAATGTGGGGGCGGCAGTGGCTTTAGCGAAGCAAATGGGGCCTGGACATACGATTGTTACGGTACTCTGCGACGGCGGGGCTCGGTATCAGTCGCGTTTGTTTGATCGACAATGGTTGACTTCCAAAGGCTTGTCACCAGATTAATTGTAGGGTGCGTTCCGGCGCACCTTAAAATCTGGGCATATATCAAATTAGAGTATATATTTAGAGTATATATGCGCGCACATATTCCCATGATAAAAAATAGCATATAGGTGGCAGACTGTCAAGTAAAAAACATGAAAATCATCGAATATTCTAGGCGAGTTCTTGTTTGCCAAAACCGCACTTGTCGCAAGCAAAGTGCAGCAAAGGTACTGGCAGCTTTTCAGAAATTGTCGCCCTCAGAAGTCGAAGTTGTTGCTAGCAGTTGTTTGGGACAGTGCGGCAACGGGCCGATGGTGTTGGTGCTGCCAGAAGAGGTTTGGTACAGCGGTGTTTGCCAGGAGGAAGTTGCGACAATAACTGAGCAACATTTGCGAGGAGGAAAGCCAGTGGAGAGGATGCTTTACCGCAAGTTTCACGAGCTTTCTCATTAGTCGATCGCCCGCGTTTAAAATTCTTCCGCAAACAACCGGCGGAGAATTTCCGTGACTTCGGCGCAAAATCTGGCATCGAGTTCGATCGCCAAGCGATCGACACTGCTGGAAGCGCCTACAGCTTTTTCGGCCCGCAAAGTCATGGCTAAAGTTCTGAGTTTTGCCGGCTTTCCCGCCGCCTTCGGCCGTTCGTCAACAAACCGCACTAAAGCCACATAAACTGTTTCTAGGGTTCCCCTGATCGCGCTCAGTCCGTAACCCAATTTTGAGATAATTACTGGAGAAGTGATGAGGCTATCCATCCCCAAAGTTTTAATTGCTACGTCCACATATCGAGCGCTGTCATGTCCCATTGCTCTGACAATGCTTTCTAAGCTGTTCCACTGAGATGCTTTCATGCGCGATCGCTGTTCGATATGGAAGTGCCATCCTAACATAGAAATTAGCCTGGTCAAGTCATAAGCAGATACGGAATTACTTTGTTTGGTGCTGTTTACTGCGGCATTTAGCAGCACTTGTTTTTTGCTGATATCGAATATTTTTGGGTTGTTGAGATAAGGGATTTCGCCGTAATCGCCGCGAAAAATTAGATCGTGATTGCCAGTAGCGCTCTTCAGCCATTGCTCTAGTCCTATGCGAGTATCGAAGCGTTTGAACATCGCGGCTAAGGAGTTTGAACTTGCTATATTTGAGGCATAGCTAATCATATCTTTTGCTACATCGTAAAAGTAAAAATCGTGTTTTTGCCCGTTGCCATCTCTAACAACGCAGTTGTCAATGTCGCAGTCTGGATATTTGCTATTTATTTGACTGACGATATTAAGGAGTGCGATAATTTTAGTGGCACTCCACTGCTCAGCATTGGTAAGTGCGTTTTTTCCCAGCCACTGTGCCTGAATTTTGCCGTCTACAAAAGTACCAATGCAAACGCAGGCTTGTTTGATTTCTTCGTGGAGAAAACTTAAAGCTTGAGAGTTAATTTGAGGTAGTTCTCCCAGGCTGGGAAACGGGGTAAGTTTGAGGGGATTATTGGGTCCGGGAATATAGCTAATTACTTTTAAGCCGTCGGGTTTCTGTTTGAGATAATCGGGATAGTTTTTTATTGCTTGTTGGTAAGGGGAGTTTTCAATGCCCCGGTCTAAAAAGGCTAGTTTGTTTATATTAGATTTGGCATCTATTTCCATTTGAAGGTAGTTTTTGAAGATGCGCGCTCGGTCTTTTGCGAGTTCGAGGGAGGTGAGGTTCATGATAATAGTTGGCAGCTTGTTACCAATAAGTAAATCACTATACTAGGATTTACGCAAACAAACCGGGTTGCTATGCAAAAATTTGGTTTGGAAAACGAAAATTTTATGAATAACCGGGTTTCAGAGAGTAACTGCGTCCAGGACTATATATCTGAGCTCGGGCATTGCGCTCAAGCTTTTTTACCGCGTACTTGAATGCGTTTGTCGGTTTTTTGTTTCTTAATCCAAGAGACAAATTTCTGGAGTTCAGGGTCATTTTTGAGCTTTTCCAGGGTGTTGAGCTCTTGGGCGAGGTGTTTGTTGTCAAATAGAGAGTGAATCTGGCGGTGACAAGCGGAGCAAATGTCGATTGTCGGGCTGGGATCTTCGTTTTTCCGCTTGGTGTTTTGTTTGGGGATGAGGTGATGGGCGGTTAATGCTTCCATTTGTCGATCGCACAATTCGCACTGCATAATTTTCTCAATGCTGCTGGATAGGAGAATTGCTACTTTTAGTTTAGCGCGATCGGCTTTGATTCATGTGAATGAAGCTCGATCGCACTCTCCAAACAATAAAAAACCCCCAAAAGGGGATCATACAAATCTCTTGCGGCAGAGGCCAAAAAGCCTCTGGCATCACAAAATATACAGCAACAAAAACAAAACAATCCAAATCACATCCACAAAGTGCCAGTAAATCTCAGTCGCTTCGATTCCGAAGTGGTGCTCGCTAGAATAGTGACCTTGCGCGCGCGATCGCCACACCACCGCCACCATCAGCAGCACTCCCAACGTAACGTGCAAGCCGTGAAAAGCAGTCAAAACGTAAAAGCAACTGGCATACAAATTCGTCGTCAAGCCAAACTCTAAATGAGTGTATTCGTAAACCTGACCGAACAAGAAAACTGCGCCCATAGCAATAGTTACGAGCAGCCAATTCCGCATTCCGGCGGCATCATTTTTTTTGATTGCAGTATCCGCATTGTGAATCACAAAACTGCTAGCAATCAAAATCACCGTATTAATTCCCGGCAGCAATAACTCTCGCGCCGGCGTACCTTCAGGAGGCCACACGGGGGCCATCGCCCGATAAATCAAATACGCGGCAAACATACCGAAAAATATCATGCCTTCAGCGCACAGGAACACAATTACACCTAACATTCGGTGGTCGGGATGCTCCACACCGTGTGCTTCTACCTCAGCCTCGTGGTGGTAATTCAGGGCTGTTTTTGCCGGATCGATCGCTGGACTTTGCATAATAAATTGCTAGTTGGTAATGGGATGTTGAAGGAAGAAGGAAGTTCGGCAACGGATTCTGTAACGGATGTAACGGATGTAACGGATGTCAGTCCGATGGAAGTCGGAAGAAGGAAGAGGGAAGAGGGGAAACAATTTATCCCTACATTGCGGGTGTGCTGTTGCTGTCAAAAGTCATTTGTCCCAAGTTCTCATATTGCGACGAGCAATAACTAATAACTAATGACTAATGACTTTTGACTGGTGACTGATGACTGATGACTAATAACTATTCGCCATCTTGACTTTCATCAGCAGGAGAATCATCATCTATCTCTGATTCAGGAGCGACCAAAGTTGCAGTACCGCCAAAGAAAGTTGAAGCTTGAGCCTCCGCAATAGGAATACCTGTTTTCTGGGCGTTGCGGGTGGCATTTTCCCTCAGTTTGAGCCTGAGACGTTCCCCTGTATTCTGAATTTTCTCCATGCCGTAATCGTAAGGGCCTGTTGCCAATACCGGCACTCCTTCAAAATTTTCGATCGGGGGCGGCGAAGTCGTCATCCATTCCAAACTCAAAGCTTGCCAAGGATTGTCACCTGCTTTCGGGCCGTACCTCCAGCTCCAAATCACATTAATGATAAAGGGGATTGTAGACACTGCCAGCATATAAGCACCGACAGTACAAATGACATTAATTGTGGTAAATTTCGGGTCGTACATTGCCACCCGCCGAGGCATTCCTTGCATCCCCAAAGCGTGCATCGGCAAGAAAGTTACAGTAAAGCCAACATAGGTTAAAACAAAGTGAACTCTACCCCAAAATTCATTAATCATCCGCCCCGTCATTTTGGGGAACCAGTGGTAAAAAGCAGCGTAAATTCCAAACACTGAGCCGCCAAACAGCACGTAGTGCAGGTGAGCGACGACAAAATAAGTGTCGTGAACGTGAATGTCGAAAGGTACGGAAGCTACCATGATCCCGGTGATGCCGCCGAGCACAAATGTTGAGATAAAACCCATCCCAAATAGCATCGCGCTGACAAGCCGGAGTTTTCCTCCCCAAATAGTTGCCAACCAGCTAAATATTTTAATCCCAGTTGGTACGGCGATGATCATAGTCGTGATCATAAAAAACATCCGCAGCCAGCCGGGAGTGCCGCTGGTAAACATATGGTGCGCCCACACGATCAAGCCCAAAAAGCTGATCGCGAGACTGGAATATGCGATCGCCAAATAACCAAAAATTGGCTTGCGGGAATGCACCGGCAAAACTTCTGAAATTACCCCGAAAAAGGGCATAATCATAATGTAAACTGCCGGGTGCGAATAAAACCAGAATAAATGCTGGTAAACGATGGGATCGCCGTTGCCGGTCGGGTTAAAAAATGCCGTCCCCGCTAACAAGTCAAACGACAGCAAAATCAAAGCTGCGGCTAACACTGGAGTAGCAATCAAAGTCAGCGCTGAAGTCGCAATCATCGCCCAGCAAAACAAAGGCATTTCATTGAGACTCATGCTCGGAACGCGCATGGTAAAGATGGTAACGGCAAAATTCACCGCCCCCAAAATCGAAGAAGTTCCGAGAATCAAAACGCTGAGAATCCAAATTTCTTCCCCGGCTTGAGCAGTAACTAAGCTCAAAGGGGGATAGGAAGTCCAACCCGCCTGCGGAGCTCCTACCAAAAAACTGCTCAACAGCAACACGCCGCCTACGGGAATGAGCCAAAAGGCGATCGCATTCAGCCTGGGAAATGCCATGTCTTGTGCCCCAATCATTAAGGGGATCAAAAAGTTAGCAAATCCGGCTCCGGCGGGTACGATCCACAGGAATATCATCACCGTCGCGTGAACAGTAAATAAACTGTTGTAGAGTTCGGGGGTGACAAAATCGGCGTCGGGGGTGGCGAGTTCTGTTCGCACCAAAGTTGCCATCACGCCGCCGATTAGATAGAAAATAAATGTTGTTACCAGGTATTGAATACCGATGACTTTGTGGTCGGTATTAAAAGTGAAGTAGTCGCGCCAATGTCTATCGGCGGGAGCTGTTCCGCGAGCCTCAGTGTTGGCACTTTCTTGGAACTGTGCTTGTGTCATAGTTATTAGTCATTAGTTATTAGTCATTAGTTATTAGCTCAAGATAAAAGGCCAAGTGCCAGGAACTAATGACTATTTTTAGTGATGAGTTGGGTGAAGTTGTTCTAGGGTTTCGGAATTAATTTTTATTTCCCTGACGTAGGGAGCCAAAAATTCACCGTCTGACAATTCCCCAGGATTGAGTGCAACTGCTTGCTCTAAGTTTTGACTGCTAGCAACTTGCTGGCTTTGCAGCCAACTGTCGAATTCTTCGGGCGCGTGAACGACTGCTAAAGCTTTCATCGCTCCGTGATAAGCGCCGCACAATTCAGCACAAACAACCCGGTATTCGCCGGTTTTAGTTGGTGTAAATCTCAGTTCGCTCGGCCGCCCGGGAATTGCATCTTGTTTGAGGCGAAATTCCGGCAGCCAAAATGCGTGCAGCACGTCTTGAGCTGAGATATTTAGCTGTACGTCGCGGTTGACTGGCATATGCAGTTCGCCAGAACTAACACCGCTTTCTGGATAGCTAAAAATCCAGGCGTACTGCAAACCTGTGACATTTACAACTAAGTCTGCTGGTTTGTCTTCATTTTCTGGGGAAGCGCCTACGCCTAAAGCATAGAGTTTTTGAGACGGAATTTGAGGGGCGTTTTGCGGTGTATCTGAGAGTGTGGCTGCGATCGCACTTCCCCGCATTTTAGAGTGCGCTTGCATGGTGCCGTGGTCGTGATTGCCCATCGGATCGAGGCCTCCCATTGAGTTGTAAATCTCAAAACTGTAGACTCCGATTCCTAAAATAATCACCGCCGGCACGGCTGTCCAAAGAATTTCTAAGGGAAAGTTGTCATGCCAAGGTGGGCCATCTGTGTTGTCTCCTTGACGACGGCGATATTTAATTGCAGCAACGATGAGAATTCCTTGGACCATGATAAATAGTCCAGTGGAAATGGTCATCATTGTATTGAAGAGCGCGTCTATGTCGGATGCTTCGTCAGAGGCGGCGATCGGCATCAAACCGTGATTCTGCCCGTACCAGAGACTGATCAGAGTCACTCCGATGCCGGCGAGCATGGTGAGGATGGAACTTGGAATGTTCACGCTGGTACTTCTTAATAGCGACACTTCTTCGCTTGAAAAATGAAAGAAGCGCCTCTGGGTTATCAATTTTTAATTGTAAATGGTATTTTTAGTAAAAAGTCTATCTTAAGGGTTACTTAAGGCTTAGTATGTTTGACTGACCGATCGCCCGTACACACAAATACGTCTTTTGTACCTTGACAAAAGTGATAAAAAATGGTAAGCAATCGCTTTGTTTGGCTGCTAAATTTGAGATTGTTTCTCAAACACCATCAAATGCTGCTGGGGCAAGATATCTTTTGTCTCTTTCCATACTAAACCGACGGCTGCCATTTCTTTTTTCACCTGCTTCTGCGTCATTTTGTGCAAACCTTTAATGGGAATCATCGGGTTTTCGCCCCGATACTCGATCGATACCGTGCGGCCTCCCGGTTTGAGTGCTTTCACAATTCCTTGCATCATTTCTCTGGGATATGCAAATTCGTGATAAGCATCCACCATCACAACTAAATCTACACTGTTTTCGGGCAAATTCGGATTGTCAATACTTCCCAAAACTGGCTCAACGTTAGCAATATTTTTTTCTTGTTTATTCAAATTAATAAAATTAATCATTTCCGGCTGCACGTCAACTGCTAAAACCTTTCCTTGTGGAACTAAGGGAGCGATGCGAAAGCTAAAATATCCCGTTCCCGCTCCTATGTCGGCTACAATATCGGTTGGTTTTAAATCGAGATTGTTCACTAATCGAGCTGATTTGTCTTCCATGCCGCGAGACGGTCTTTCCAGCCAACTAGCGCCTTGATATCCCATGACTTGGGCAATTTCTCGACCCATGTAAAATTTGCCTGTGCCGTCGGGATTGTGGACGGTTCGCTGCTGATAAATGGTGTCGCCATTTGCGGTTTTACTTGCTGCTGCTGTGCAAGCGTTCTGCGATAACAAGCAAATTATTGTTAAGAGAATTGCTGTTAAGGGTTTAATTAATTGTGCGGCTTTTTTCACGATATTTCTGATTTTGTGTTTAATTTTTTCTCGTTTCTCGTTCCCTGGATATGCCTCGATAATATCGAGAATAGTTCAATATTTAGCTGACAGCGGATTCTAACAGTTTGATTGTACCCGAATTTGAGTCGATTTCGACTTGTTTGCCGATCGGCAAAGTGAACTGCTCCCGAATGTGCCCCACCATTGAACCATACCACGCAGGAATCTTCAAGGGGCGAATCTGGTCTGACAATACTTGAGGTAAGCTTAGGGACTCTTGGGGTTTTTCAGCTTCGCACTTGGTACACTGTCCGAAAATAAAACCTGATATTTTATCGAGAATGCCCGCTAATTTGAGCTGCGTCAACATTCTATCGATGCGATAAACCTCTTCGCCAACTTCCTCGACAAACAAAATACTGTTTTCCCATGTCGGTAAATATGCAGAACCCACCATTGCTGCTATTACTGATAAATTGCCGCCGATTAGTTTTCCCCTAGCTGTGCCGCGCCAGATTGTTTCAACTTGCAGGCTTTTGGAGTTTTGCAGCGTAACAGAGCCTCCCTCAAACAAAACTTTTTTGACGCAATCTACTGTAAAGGGACTCCAACTTGAGGCACCTAAAGGGCCGTGAAAAGTAACTATATTAGTTTTAGCATAAATCGCCAATAACAGCGCAGTAATATCGCTGAATCCCATAATAATTTTGGGATTGTTGCGGATAATATTGTAATCTAGGAGCGGCAATATTCTACCGCAGCCCCAGCCGCCCATCCCGGTAAAAATAGCTCGCACTGAGTCATCAGCAAAGGCTGCGTTGACATCGGCGGCGCGATCGGCATCCTTGCCTGCTAAATAGCCGTAGCGGTCGTAAAAATGCTCTCCCAATTTAACTTTTAAACCCAGGTTATCCAGAACTTTGAAAAATGGCTGCACTTCTTTTTCGTAGTTGAAAGCGGCAGGATTGATTAAGGCTACAGTATCGCCGACTTGCAGGCGGCGCGGCTCGATCGCAGTTTTGGGAGATAGGTTGGTTTGGGCGATCGGCAAAAGCTGAGTACCAATAGCAGTCAACCCAAAAGTTCTGAGCAGAGCGCGGCGGCGGAGAGTCATAGCTGTTAGTTAATTTTTGCTATAATTGTATAGCAAAAATTATGTCATATCAGTTAAAACTTGCGAGTTTCAAATGAAAACCGACACTCAAATCTCAGCTAAAAAATCTTGGGCTCAAGCTTTAGCCCGTCCGGCTGCGGAATTTCCGCTGACTCAGCTATTGGTTAAAAGCGGTAAAATTCCCGCAGGATTGCGGGGAACTCTCTACCGCAACGGGCCCGCACGTTTGCAACGCGGCGGCATGAATGCGGGACACTGGTTTGACGGCGACGGTGCAATTTTGGCAGTACATTTTACCGATGTCGGTGCTGCTGGTGTTTATCGCTACGTGAAGACAACGGAATATCAAGCTGAGGAAAAAGCTGATAAATTTCTCTACTCTAATTACGGCATGACAGCACCGGGTCCTGCGTGGTTGCGCTGGACTAAATCTGTTAAAAATGCTGCCAATACTTCAGTTTTAGCTTTGCCCGATCGCCTTTTAGCTTTGTGGGAAGGCGGCTGGCCTCACAGCCTCGATTTGCAAACTCTGGAAACTCAGGGAACGGACGATTTAGGAAGTTTAGAGAGTGGATCTTCTTATTCCGCTCACTACAAGCGCGACCCGATTACTGGCAATATTTTTAACTTTGGAATTACACATGGTGCCAGTACAAAGTTGAATCTGTATAAAAGCGATCCTACAGGCAAAATTGTGCAACAAGCAACTGTTGCTTTAGATGGACCTCCGATGCTCCACGATTTTGTTCTGGCTGGAAAGTATCTAATATTTTTTGTGCCGCCAGTACGAGTAAAATTTTTGCCAGTGTTAGCTGGAATCAGGAGTTACAGCGACTCTTTGGAATGGAAACCAGAGTTAGGAACGCAGATATTAGTAGTTGACTCTGAAACTCTCTCTTTAGTTAGTCGCGGCGAAACCGAACCTTGGTTCCAGTGGCATTTTGCTAACGGTTTTGTCAAGGAAGATGGTTCGGTGGCCGTTGATTTAGTGCGCTTGGCTGACTTTCAAACTAATCAGCGCCTGAAAGAAGTAGCGGCGGGTGAAACTCGCACCGATGCAGAGGGGACTCTGTGGCGGGTGCATCTCAATCCTCTGACGGGCAAAGTGACAGCAACAGAAGAATTGTTGGATCAACCTTGCGAATTTCCGACGGTACCTGCTTCAGAAATAGGGCA
This sequence comes from Microcoleus sp. MOSTC5, assembly GCF_036701825.1. NCBI lineage: Bacteria > Bacillati > Cyanobacteriota > Cyanophyceae > Oscillatoriales > Microcoleaceae > Microcoleus > Microcoleus sp. MOSTC5. The sequence goes on from NZ_JAUBRK010000043.1 coordinate 34,573, forward strand.
AGACTCGCGATATATTTATCTGGCAATGTATCGGCCTGACATTGATATTGTAGCGGAACGTTACGGTACGATCGCCCGTTTTGACACGCAAAGCCGCCATCTCACAATTGCCGACTGTGGCAAAAATCGCTATCCCATAGAACCCATCTACGTTCCAGATATTTCCTCGGAGAAAGGTTGGATAGTAACAGTTATTTATGACGGCAATTCTGATAGCAGCGAAGTCTGGATATTTGACAGCGACGGACTTTCCCGCGAACCTGTTTGCCAGCTAGAATTGCCCGGAGTCATACCTTTGGGCTTTCACGGCACTTGGAAATCTGCCGTATGAGAATTGTGTAAAGAAGTGTTGCGGAAGATTTATTAAAAATTGTTGCCGCTTTAACTTCTAGTTGTTAAGGTGTGTGTAGATAGGAAATTCTCATATCTAGGAGGTGTGGAATTGATCATCTGCATTGCTCAATTATCCTGTGCCGATTCGCGCGAATCCCCGGCGATTGTAAGTCGCGACTGCACAGGATATCGTCTGCCTCTGCGGACTAAAAAAAGAGGGCTAATTAAGCCCAAACGAATAACCAATCCAGGCGAATATTCCCGGCGAATTTATTCGCGGCTACACAGGCAAAGTCCGCCGACGCGGACTGAATAAAACCAATCCCCGGCGAATTTATTCGCGGCTACACAGGCAAAGTCCGCCGACGCTAACTGAATAAAGAGCGGTACTAAAGCCAGCTTTGGCATGATTCCCGACTAGGTTTTCTCATCTCACGTTTGTCTGCTTGCATGAGGTTAAGTGACCAGATATTTGACTGATTCCTGGCAAACTAAAAGTTTAGTTCAACTCACGCGCACGTTAGCGATTCAACAGTTTTTGGTTTTGAGTTAACCCCACAAGTAAATGAGGTCTATCGAAACAAGATAGCCTTTCCCAAAATTATGGATTATGAGTTGTTACCGCCAAAACATTCAACTCATAACTGATAATTCACAACTCACAACTCATAACTCCGTGCCGCGGTGAGCATCAACCAAAAGGTTTAATCTATGCAACTTCAAGGAAAAACAGCTCTTGTTACAGGAGCTTCGCGCGGAATTGGGCGATCGATCGCCCTGGAATTAGCGAGACAAGGAGTCAAACGTTTGTTGATTGTGGCGCGCAACCGCAAGCAATTAATTGAACTGGCAGAGGAAATCGATGTTTTTGGCACCGAAATAGTGCCGTTAGCTTTGGATTTAACTCAGTCAGTAGCGGTGAATATTGCGATCGCCCAAGCTTGGCGAGATTGCGGCCCGATTCACCTGCTAGTCAACTGTGCGGGCGTCGCCCACCAAGCATCTTTCTTGCGTTCCCCACTCCCATTAATCGAGGAAGAAATCGCCTTAAATTTGCTGGGAACCTACACAATTACCCGCTTGATAGCTCGGCGAATGGCGACTCAAAAAGAAGGAACAATTGTCAATGTTTCGAGCTTAATGGGAAAAATTGCCGCTCCCACAATGGCGACTTATTCTGCTACCAAATTTGCCATTTTGGGATTCACCCAAGCTTTACGCAGCGAGTTAACTCAGTACAATGTTCGAGTGACAGCTTTATTGCCCTCTCTAACAGATACCGACATGGTGCGAGACTTGGAACAATTTCGCTGGGTAGTACCCACAACTCCCGAAAAAGTTGCCCTAGCACTTGTCGCGGGATTGCACAAAGATGCGCCAGAAATCTTAGTAGGATATCAAAGTCATCTAGCAGTTTGGTGTCACCGAATTGCTCCTTGGCTGCTGGATTTTGTGTTGCGGATGGCGACTCCAGAACTTCGGGATAAATCGCGCGATCGCAAATTGCGGGAGGCTTTAGCTAGCGGGCGATAAACCCTTTTATGGGCGGGCTTTCCGGCCCACCCCACAAGAAAACTCATTCTTTGTGGAACGGGCTCTGGGGCTTGTTCCACAAAGAATGGTGCCAGATGTAAGTTATAGTTGATAATATTTAAATTTATCTTGAGTTGCCAAAAATGAGCGATAAAAAATCATTTATCAATAATAAAGGTAGCCAAAAACAAAAATCCTCTCTACCTCCAAATTCTCTGGTTGAATTAGCCTCAAATTGGCGGATAGCTTGGGGGAAAACAGACGCGATCGCAGATAATACAGCGTGGCGAGAAGGTCAAATTGCTATTATTTGCTCAAACCCAACTGTTCAGAAAATTCTAAGTCCCTCAGAAAAATTTGCAGTTGTCGGCGATATTTGGCTGAGCAACCGATTAGAATTGCTGGAAAGAGTGGGGATTACTGCTAATAGTTGGCAGGGCTGCGATCGCCAATTAGTCGCTCAACTGTGGGAACGCTGGGGAGTTGAATGCTTGCCGCTGCTGGCGGGTATGTTCGCGTTTGCGGTTTGGGACAGAGAAAGGCAAGTTTTGCGGCTGGTACGCGATCGCGCGGGTGCGCGAACTCTTTACTACACTGATGTTGGCGCGACTCGCTGGATTGCTCCTCAACTGCGGGCGATCGCACCCTACCATTCAAGGGCGATCGACCTCGTAGCGCTGCGAGATTACCTCTGCTGCTCCTTTGTTCCGGGCGATCGTACCCTCTGGCAGCAAGTGCGAGAACTGCGCCCAGGAACCGTTTTAAGCTTCCCTGACGAGACAATTTCCGCTTACTGGGAACTCCGAGAACAAGTTGTCGAGGCCGAACAATCTTTAGAATGGCACGGCGCAAGATTGCGCTCTCTTTTAGATGAAATTGTCCGAGAATATTTGCCTGCAAATAAAGCTGTAGGCGTCTTTCTTTCCGGCGGGTTAGACTCTAGCTGCATCGCCGCTTTAGCTGCTAAATTTCACGATCGACCGGTTCACACTTACTCAATTCATTTTGGTGCAGAATGCGCCAACGAATTAGAGTTTTCCAGTCTAGTCGCCCGACACTGCCAAACTCAACACCACATTTTAGAAATTACCTTTCGGGATATGTGGGAAAAATTGCCAGAAACGATGAGCTATTTAGACGATCCGATCGGCGACCCCCTGACAGTGCCAAACTTGCTATTAGGAAAATTGGCGCGAGAATCTGTCGAAATTGTCCTCAACGGCGAAGGTGGCGACCCCTGTTTTGGCGGACCAAAAAATCAACCGATGCTAATTAACAGCTTGTACAATTCTCTCACTAATTTGGATGCGCTGCCAGCATATTTGATGTCCTTTCAAAAATGCGCTGCGGATTTGCCTCAACTTTTAAAACCGGAAATTTTAGCAGCGGTAAAAACAGAACCTTCGGTATTTAGCGCTGATTTGAATAGCAGCGGCAGTTATCTAAATCGATTAATGGCATTAAATATTAAATTTAAGGGAGCCGACCAGATTTTGACGAAAGTTAACAACTTGACTCAAGCTGCTGACTTGCACGGGCGATCGCCTCTTTTCGACCAGCGAATAGTTGACTTGAGCATGACTGTGCCGCCGGAATACAAACTCTCGGGAGTTGTGGAAAAAGCTGTATTAAAACAAGCGGTTGCAAACCTTCTGCCCGCTCAAATTTTAGACAGGCCCAAAAGCGGGATGCTGGTTCCAGTACAGTTGGGATTTAAGAAGTTTTGGCAACGAGAGGCTAAGGGTTTGCTGCTGTCGAAAAAAGCTGCGATCGCTCCTTATTTCAACCAATCTTTGATAGGTCAATGGCTAGACTATGAAGGAGATACCTGGGGGCGTTACGGCGTTAAACTGTGGCTGTTGGCGAGTTTAGAAATTTGGCTGCAAGGTAATAAGTAATATCAAATCGGCTTAATTGCGCATTATATCTGTAGGGATACGGCAGTGCCGTTTCCTTATCTGCACGGAAACGGCAATGCCGTTTTCCTACCTCACAGGATATTTGCGCGGACACGGCATTGCCGTTTCCCCACAAACCTCAACCAAAACTGTCAACAACATAAATAGAACTATCCGTGCCGCCTAGCAGAATCAAACTGCTGTCATCACTGCCTAAATCTCGACTGCCGGCAATTCCTCGATTCAAAATTTGAATCAGTTTTTGAGGGCTAAACGATTCCAATTCTACATAATTACCTAATTCCAACCACTCCAATTCTTCAGCGGATAAATCTTGGCGAATTGCTGGCGGCAGTTGTACAGCATCTCGTGCCGAACTCTCAGAACTTAGAACACACATATTGTCGCCAGCCGCCATAATTTGCCTGGGCAGCAGTCCGATATCAATAATTAGCGCGCTGCTATCTGGGAACCAATTAGGACTGGTGCGCAGTTGGTTAACTAAACCAATTCCTCTGGGAGTGCAATCGTGCAAAGCGTACACTTTTAAGTCGGGATTTCGGCGCAGCATTTCCATAGTTGTGTCGAAGATACTTTGCGGATATCCGGTAATGCTGAGGACTGCACAGTTGTTTTCAAAGTGAAAATTGTTGGCGATTAAAAATTGGGCAATTTCCGGGCGATCGCACACAACTAATCTATCAAAACTGTAAGCGCTGACATCGGGACTAACGGCGGTATTTCCATTTAGAGCGCGGGGAGGCTGCAGCAATTTAGTCATAGAGTTAATTGCTGTCCAAGTATTAAGCCAACCTTGAAACTGATTTAACTCAATAGTAAATTCTTGACTATTTGCAGGTTTTTTGTCAATTTTTCTGCTTCCAAAATAGATAGATAGCAGTCCGATAGCGCAGCTCGCTAAAAACAGTGGGAAGGAACTTGATAACAGACTTACACCAATTCCGCACACCAGAACTATTCCTCCCCAAACTTGCAAAGTATTTGCAAAGTTCTGGCGTTGTTTGTACGGATACTTCCTAGAACGGCTAGCCGTAAAAGTTCCTGCAATTAATAAACAATTGATCGCAAACATTACCAAAATGAAAGCTATACTCCCTCCCGAAAATAGATTGGGTGTTAAGATAAGAACAAAGATACCCGAAACTATATTAATAATTACGTATCCTGGGATTGTGTAGAGCAGTTCATCATTTTTTGGTCTCGATCGCTTGTCTAAAAGGTAAAATAACTGCTTAGGAGTAAAAAACAGCGTATCATTAACCGAAATATCTGCGATCGCCTTGGCAAACATGGGGTCAGTTATTTTGACACCAGTCATTGAAGTCGGTTCAAATGCAAACTTATGCCTGCATCGTACACAGCGGCCGCTATTTGCCGTGCGATCTTTTAACTTATTGTCAGTATGGCAGTTAATGCACTTCATAAACGTCTCCTAATGATGATTCAAAAAACTTGATTTGCTAACAAAATGCTGTAACCTTCTCTTTGGCGAATCACGCGATGCTGGTTATTTTCTAACAGCACTTCCGCAGGTCTGGGGCGGTGTAAAAAGTGCGATGACATGGCATAGCCGTAGGCTCCCACATCTAAAATAGCAACGATTTCCCCGATCGCCAAAGCCGGCAGTTGACAGTTTTTCCCCAAATAATCCCGCGAATAAGTAGTATTGCCACAAACATCAGTAAGATGTAGAGAATCCCGGCAATTCCAGGTATAAATCTCTCGATATCCGCCGTGAACTGACGGCACTGAAAGATTAGCAACAGTAGTATCCACGCCGACAATTTGTTTGGCTTCTTGCCATTTTGTCGAAACAACTTGAGCGAGCAAAGTAGCACATCCTGCTACAACCGATCGCCCTGGTTCAACTATTAGCTGAATTTCGCGATCGAGTTGGCTAATTTTGCTGGTTAATTCTGCTCCGAACAGTTCCCAGTCAAAGGCTGTACCCCCGCTGCGGTAAAGATAGCCAAAACCGCCGCCAAAATCGAGATATTCCCAATCTGGCAATTGCTGGGCTGCGGCAATTATAGTATCAATTACTTGAGTAAAAGCTGCGGTAGAATTAGTGCCGGTACCGCGATAAAAATGCAATCCGCTAAGCTTTAATCCGGCTTTTCTAGCGAGGGCGATCGCCCCTGGGAATTCAGTCGATCGCACTCCAATTCGACTCTCTCCCGTTAGTTCGGGCAAATTCAGTCTCAAACCCAAACTGGGCGGTTCTAAAATCTGTTGGTTTTCCCTGAGAGATTGATAAACTTCACAGCACAACTGCAACTGAGCAAGACTGTCGAAATTCAGAGTTTTGACACCCCATTTGAGAACTTGTGCCATCTCATTTCGGTGCAAATTGCTGCCGCTGTAAACAATGTTGTTGGGCGCAAAACCTGCCTGACTTCCTAAATAAATATCTCCCGGTGTATTGGCGTGCAGTCCCCACCCGCAAGCTTGAAAAATTTGCAGCAGTGCGATGTTGCCGTTCGTCACGCTGGCAAAACAAAATTGAGTTCGCGGATAGGAAATTGCCTTAGTAATGCGGGCGATAGTCCGGCGCAAAATATCGCTTTGATAAACGTAAAGCGGCGAACCGTAGGTAGCTAATAACTCTTGGGCTAGGGAAAGAGTAAAAGGCGGTTCTTTGAGAATTGATTTGCGATCGGCGATTGTTGACATAATGGTAAAGTAGATGTTTGTTTAATTAGCAATTATCCCAAATCCAGCTTTCATACCTCACTTATTCTTTAGTCCGCGCAGGCTGAATTCGTTTGTGTAGACGCGGTTTCAACCGCCGAGGAATAAAGGTAGTAGCGTTTATTCTGCCCACCGCTGGCGGTAGTTCCAAACCGATCGAGGCAACCAAAACGGATGATTCCAAGATTTGTTTTTCACTTCCTCGCCTAAGATTTGCGCTCGCCAAATTTGCCACATAATTAACAGCCAAATAATTTCGCCAATGCGGCGGCCTTGAATTCCCGCTGCGAATTTGCCGGACACAATTTGAGCTGCTAAATCGGGTTGCCAGCGTTTCTCTGATAGCAGCACGGCAGGGTTCAACCAATCGCCAATTTGATGCCAAAATTCATTAAAACACCAAGAGGTTAAGGGAACCCCCATACCCCGTTTTTCCCGCCAAACTATTTCCGCAGGCAGCCAATTTTCTACGGCTCGTTTGAGGATGTATTTCTCGCAAGCACCCCGCAAACACAATTCTCCTGACAGTTTAAACGTCCAGTCTGTTAAAGCAAAATCGCAAAAGGGCGATCGCACTTTCAGACCAAAAGCTAGAGCTAAATTAGCAGCGCGGGGATGGATGTTCTGCGCGCCTTTGAGCATCAACCCCGCGCGGCGGAGGCGGTGCAGTAAAGACCCGCCTAAAGCAGGATTAAGAGCCTCTAGCAGCCAATCTTGAGGGTGCAAATTCTGAATTTGAGTGTAAATTTGCGGCTGGTAAACTTTAGTTTCGTATCCCCACATCCGGTGAAAAGTTCGCAGGTATTGCAGGGCAAAAGCTTCGTCTCCGGCTGGATTTGCAGCTTGATAAATACCCGCTGCAATCAGGGGTTTATTCGTCCATCCCGCAAATAACTGATCGCCGCCTTCGCCGTTGAAAACGAGATCGGTTTCTTGACTCGCAGCTTCATTTAAAAGGTACAGCGGCACTGTAACTCCGTCGCCAAAAGGCAAATCTAAAGCTTTCACAGCAGAATGCAAAACTTGTTTAATCCGGTGCGGCCTGGCATCTACTTTTACTAAGGGAATTTTCAGCGAATAGGCAACTTGTTCTGCCCAAGGATATTCAGGAATTCCCGCTTCGCCAAAGTCGAGAGTATAAGCGCGCACTTTGACTCCGGCTTTTACTAATAAAGCTGCGACAACTGAGGAATCTAAACCGCCTGATAGAAATACTCCGACTGTTTCACTGCTGTTTATATCGGCAATTTGACGGTGAACGGCATCTTTAAGTAAGTTTTGTAATTGTGCGATCGCTTCTGCTTCGTCTTGTATTTTTTCTGAACTTTCTCCCCATTCCAACAAGCGTTTTGATTGGGTTTCAAAAATGACACCAGTATCTCGATCGCACTCCCAAGTCAATTCGGTTCCTGCGGGAACTGCGAATACATTTTTGACCGGAGTTAAAGGAGTTGGGACATAGGAAAAACAGCTATAGCCGTACAAACCGGGAATGCTGACATCTGGCTGTTCGCAAATATTTAACAGCAGTTGCAATCTCGATGCAAACCAAATACTCTGCCCGATTTGCGTCCAGTAAAGCGTTACTCGCCCGAAGGGTTCCCGTCCTAAAATCAGGCAATTTTCTCGAACGTTTACCCAGACATCAGGTAACAGCAAACCGTTAGCTGATGGATATGTAGATAGTCCAGATGCTGAAAGGGCGGCGATTTGCAAAGTACGTGAAGCGTAGCTATCCCGCAGGGAATCGCTCTTTTTGGTCGGCAACCTTGGCGCGCCATCGAGTTCGGTACTAGCAACATTCCAAATTGGATGATTTTCGCTGCCTGCGGTGGAGAAACTGGAATAATCCTCGACTTTTTGAACTGGAATTTCTCTGGCAGACTGGCTGATAATTTTCGCCAGCAGCGCGTCTGATTTGTGGCGAGAGTCGCAGCCCCAGTATCCTAAAAATTGACGCGGTTTGTTGGTAATTTCCATATTAAAATCTATCCATAGGCGAGTTTTTTATAATTATTTAACTTCAAAGGATGCACTGCCGATCGCACGACTTTCAACGAACATTTTAACTTGCCAATTTCCGGTAGCAGCAGCAGTACCAATTTGGTAGCGGCATTGAGTATTCCAGATAGGTTTGTCGATTTCGCGAGTCTGATAGCGGTTTTGTTTGACAACTTGACCGCTGGGGTCAATCCAATCGCAAGATAACGACAGTTTTTTCCCTATCGGTGCATCTTTCAAGGTAGTACGATAAAATATTTCAGGATTATTTTGGCGGGAAATAACTGTCAAATTGCCACCATCATCCTGCACCGAAGTTATGCGGTTTTCTTGAATTGAAACGCGATCGATCGCTTGTCGGTTTTGCTGAATGTAGAATCCGGTAATTGCGATCGCCCCCGCAGCAGCCGCAGCCAATCCTCCTGCAATCCACCGATTTCGCCGCTGCTGCTGGGCCAGTGCTTCCCGACGCTGCAACTGGATTAAAGCTTCATTTAGCAACTCTGGAGGCAAGCCCAACTCCTGCAAAATTTCTTTGACTTCTTCGGAATCAAGTTCAGATTGCCGGAGGTTAGAAAGGCGTTCTACTTCAGCTACTATTTGCTTTAGTTGAGTTTGAGTCAGTCGATTTTCCATATATTAAGACGCGGTAGGAGTTTTTTATGCGACTTACTGACCCCAGTTAATTAACATTTTAAAACTGGCTGAGCTTCAAGTCAATTCATAAGTTTCATAATTTTGAGTTCATAAAAGTCATACAGCAGATTCCACGTTTATGAAATACACCCCGATCGCTCTTCGATCCCCGTAGGGACACTCCAAGATCCCATTGGTGTCAACTTAAGCTTTTAGTCCATCAGTCCTCCCGCCTACCCGGCAGTCCGCCAGGGGTTGAAACCCCTGTCTAATAGCTAAAGTCCTCTGAAGAGGACTCATGAGTTTAAAAATTCTTCTTCTCAGTCCTCTTTAGAGGACTTTAGCTTTGAGGCAGGGAATTCATTCCCTGTCGGACTGTCGGACTACCGATTGAACGTTAAAATTAGTTTAAAAATTCTTCTTCTCAGTCCTCTTTAGAGGACTTTAGCTTTGAGGCAGGGAATTCATTCCCTGTCGGACTG
>NZ_JAUBRK010000043.1:44267-46745 GCF_036701825.1 Microcoleus sp. MOSTC5
TCGGACTACCCGTTTAACGTTAAGTTGACACGCCTTGGGCAATGCCGTGTCCCTACAAGGGCTATGTATTTACTTACCAGCAAAAGTGCTGTATATCATTTCCATTCGCCCTGAAGGGTAAAAGCAGCCCAATAATAGGGAGACTTCCATTTTGACTGCTGCATCATTTCAATCTGTGCCGCCCTCAAAGCTGCCGCCGGCGCTAACTTTTGTTGCACCATTTTCTGATAAAACTTTTGCATTAACACAGCAGTTCCTTCATCATCCACACTCCACAAACTCACCGCCACCCGCTGCGCCCCTGCATACATAAAACCCCTTGTCAATCCCACCATTCCTTCGCCTTTAACATTCTGTCCCATGCCCGATTGGCAAGCACTTAAAACCACTAAATTTGCCGCCAGTTTCAAGTTGAAAATATCGGTGAGGCGCAAAAAACCATTGACAAGATTGCCCTTGTCATCTACCATCGACATCAGAATTCCTGACAGTTCAGGATTTTGGCTGTTGGCAAGGCCGTGGGTGGCGAAGTGAACGATTTGATAATTGGCTAAATTTCCATCGGTAGCAGTAGTGCGACTGGCATCAAAATCAAATATCTGACGGCTAGAAGCTGAGGGGAATAAGCTGGATATTGTTTGGGCTTCTTGGCGGGTAAATGCGAGGCGTTCGGGCGGCCATTGCCGATTAGAAGCGCGAAGCGATCGACTTAAACCGAGATTATTTAATGCTAGCTTTTCGGTAGTTTCCGGGGTAAGTTTTCCTTTGATCCTTTCATCGTCTGGACTAAAAACAGGATCGGCTAAAATTGCTAAAGTTTGGCTTGGTGGTTTTCTGTCTCCGTAATTTTGCCTGAGAATAGCGAGACTTGAAGCGGAAGGCAGAGTGATAATTTCATGTTCAATAATTAAGGGAACATTGGTATTTTGTCCGGCAGTTTGGGCAATAGTTAAAGCTTGAAAAGGAATATAATGCAGCACGCCGTCGGGAACAATTAATAAGCGTTTGTTGCCTAGTTGGGCTGCTGCGGGCTGTAAAATCACTTGACCCAGATTTGCACTTGCTTGGGCAACTTTTTGGGGAATATTTCTGTAAATTGGGCTAGTTATTGCCTCTAGGAAGTTCTTAGCTGCTGTTTCGATGTCAACCTGTTTTGGTAATTCATAGCTGGTTAGTCCTGTTGATGTCACAACCCACAAATAACTGCGGTTTTTGCCGAGGGAATACTGCAATAAAATCGTGTTTTCATCGAGAATCTGTTTCTGAATTTCTGGCAGCGTTAAAGGTTGGGGTTGGGTGAGGGCAGCGTAGCGGGGGCTGGCGGTACGAATCTGGGCTTGAATTTGCTGATATTCTTGCAAAAGTGCGAGGCGCTGAGAGTCGATTTCATCGATTTTAGTTGCGTTGGGATTGGGGGTGCTGATTGTTTCGATGCGTTGCTTTTCAATGGCATCGAGTTGCTGTTGCAGTCTCTTTTCTTGTTGCAGTAACTCGGGGGAAATACCTTCGCGAATGTTGGCGTTACTTTCTTGGAGAAGTTCGAGGAGGCTGCGGGCCCTCGAACGTTCGCTGGCTTCTAAGGCTTTTGTATCATAACCAGATTTAAGATTAGTTTTATGCAGTTGCATTAACAAATTGATGTAGAATTCGTAGTAGTTTTGTACTGTGGCAAAGTATGAGCTGCGGAGTTCAGGGCTGGCTATTTGGGTGCGGAGGTTTTCGATGATTTTGAGACAGGATTCAATGTCGTTGAGGGCTTCGGTAAGATTGTTTCGATCGCGTTTGACAAAAGCCATACCGTAAAGGGTGGCAGCTTCCCCACTGCGATTGCCGATTGCCCGACTCAGGGGAAGCGACTGGCTGTAATACTCTAACGCTTTCTGTTTTTCTCCCAAATCTGAGTAGACACTGCCGATGTTGTTGAGGGTGACAGCTTCCCCACTGCGATCGCCTACTGCCAGTCTCAGGGGAAGCGACTGGCTGTAATACTCTAGCGCTTTCTGTTTTTCTCCCAATTCTGAGTAAATATCACCGATATTGGTGAGGGTGACGGCTTCCCCACTGCGATCGCCGGTTGCCCGACTCAGGGGAAGGGAGTGGCTGTAATACTCTAGCGCTTTCTGTTTTTCTCCCAATGCTGAGTAGACATTGCCGATGTTGTTGAGGGTGGCAGCTTCCCCACCGCGATCGCCGGTTGCCCGACTCAGGGGAAGCGACTGGCTGTAATACTCTAGCGCTTTCTGTTTTTCTCCCAATGCTGAGTAGACTCTGCCGATGTTGGTGAGGGTGGCAGCTTCCCCACGGCGATCGCCGGTTGCCCGACTCAGGGGAAGCGACTGGCTGTAATACTCTAGCGCTTTCTGTTTTTCTCCCAAATCTGAGTAGACTAAGCCGATGTTGTTGAGGGTGGCAGCTTCCCCACGGCGATCGCCGGTTGCCCGACTCAGGGGAAGCGACTGGCTGTAATACTCTAGCGCT
>NZ_JAUBRK010000043.1:46845-69559 GCF_036701825.1 Microcoleus sp. MOSTC5
TTCTGTTGTTCTCCCAAATCTGAGTAGACACTGCCGATGTTGTTGAGGGTGAGAGATTCCCCGAGACGATCGCCTGTTGCCCGAAACAGGGGAAGCGACTGGCTGTAATACTCTAGCGCTTTCTGTTTTTCTCCCAAATCTGAGTATACTCTGCCAAGACCAACGAGGCTAAGTGCTTGCCCTTCATTGGCGCCCACTGCCCGAAACAGCTTTAATGCTTCTTCCCACTTGACGATCGCACTTCTTTTTGCTTCCGCCGTTCCTTGCTGGTAGAGTTGTGCTCCTTCGTTTAATGCTTTTGCAGCAGCTTCGTTACTGTTAGTTTGTGCTGTTTGTACGGCTTTACCAACGGGCACGGCTGCTGCCACTGGCTGACTTAACTGAACCGAAAGTGCGATCGACATACCAGCCAAAACCCATTGAGCGCGATCGAACATAGCCACCCCTTTTGTATTTTTTTCAATTTTAGTCACTAGCCTGCTGTTAAGGCAGGAAGAAGTCAGGGCGATCGGCATTTTTGCTAGAGTTAACGAGTAGTGCGATTCCCTGCGGGATCGCTACGCCGCGCGTACTTTTTCCCAGCATGAACAACATCCTAACTACCCCCGATCCCGTAACAACCCACTGGGATTGCCCCGAATGCGGCGGCACCGGTACCCTCAGCCCAGAAATTTGCCCTGTTTGCCTCGGAGCAAAATACATCGATCTTGCTACCATAACGAACTGGATGCTCGATTTTATGGAATCTCGCGGCTGCGATCGAGCTGAGATCGATCGATTGCGAACCGAAAACCCAGACCCCCTAACATTAACTTTTTGCCTCGAAGTTTGTATCGCCCTTAAATAAACAACGATATCAAGTCTGCTTAATTGCTTATAAATCATTTACGGGCATCGGGCATCGGGCATGGTCGGAAAAAAAACGCACTCTACAAGTTGATTTAACTGAAACAAAATAATGCCCAATTCCCTATTCCCAATTCCCAATTCCGAATATTCAGTGTCCCTTAACCGGATGTTGCCCGTAAAAAGGCAAAGCATCCGACCAATCAGGACGACTTCCCATTTGCCACTCCAAATAAGCCAATTCCAACACACTAGAAACCGACCAACCCAACTCGCTGCCAACTTCAATTAACTGATAGGAACTTTCCAAACTTTCCAACTTTTCCTGCCAGGATTCCGCCGTCATTACAGTATCAGGAAACAACTCAGTTAAACCAGAATCTTTGTTAACTGAATAAACAGCCCCAAACAATTGTCCCCGCTGTGCAGGCATTTGCAGCGCGATGCTCAAAAACCCCCCCTTAGCAAGGGGGGATTCTGCACTCAAAAGCCCCCCCTTAGCAAGGGAGGATTCTGCACTCAAAAGCCCCCCCTTAGCAAGGGGGGGTTGGGGGGGTTCCGTATTCAAAAGCCCCCCCGTAGCAAGGGGAGGTTCCATATTCAAAAGCCCCCCCTTAGCAAGGGGGGGTTGGGGGGGTTCCGCCCAAGCCACAGCCGCCAAAGTTGAAATCGCAAAAACCGGAATATCCAACTGTTGAGCCAAAGTCCGCGCCGTCACCATACCCATCCGAGTCCCCGTGAAACCTCCGGGCCCCTTCGCCACAGCAATAAAAGCCAAATCCGCCCAAGTTTGGGGCTGAATAAACTCGACTAAATACTGATGCAAATGAGTGGCTAAATCCCGATCCAAATTCCAAGTTTTGCAGCGAGAATCCCCGGCAAAATTGCTGATGGCTAAACCGAGTTCGCGACTAGCTGTGTGCAGGGCTAAGCCGTATTTTTTAACAGATGTTCCGTCTTGGGGATTGCTATTCACGATTAATGATAATTTTCCTTAACAAAAAACAGCGGCAAAGCCACAACTAAGCAACCCAAAAGAATACCAAATATTCCCGTATTTAAAATCCTGGAATTCCCCATGCCCCCAGTCATCAAAAACAGCACTACTAAACTTGCAAATAAATTTTTGTTGGCAAATTCTTTGTGTTGGGAAACTTGATGCTTCACCGTCATAAAACCCGACGAAACTATTAGCGCGAACCACGAATTAAAAATGACTATTTGAGATCCAAAGATAAACCAAACTAAGGCAAACATTAGCGCATCTATCCAAAAATCCTGAGTTTTCAACTTCGGCAGCCAAAATTCTTGGGTAGCAACAGGGGCGATTTTCTTGAGTAATTGATTGTGTTGCAGCCGCACGAGTTTGTTTCTCAATTGAATCTTGGGATCGATTTGCAATATTTGCTTCCACTCCGGGCGGCGAGAATTGTTGACTCTTCCCAACAGCTTCACGGCTGCGACTTTATTTAACTGCAAATCGGTGAGTCTGGTGGCAATTATTTGAGATAAGTGCGGATAGTAAACGGGGTTGTCTTCGGTTCTGTTGATGACGATATTGAGCTGTTGCTTGGCTTGACTGACTTGGATTGTAACATTGTACGGGGCGATCGCCTCTTGCAAAGCTTGCTGAATTTCGGCTTGCTCTTGGCGAGTGAAAAGCGACACACCGGGCGCAGGTGTAACCACCCGTTCTGCGGGCGTTTCTGGCGCGTCTAGCACAGGCTGTGCATCTAAATACACCGGTTTGGGGTTCAAGTGCCGGATGACTGCTGATGCTGAACTGTAGCGCCGGTTGGTGGCACTTTGGAGCATGGTGTCGAGGATGCGGCCCAAATCGTCGCTAACAGCGGTTTTCAAATAATTTCGCCAAGCCCAAGAATCCTCTGCACTGTCGAACAAATCGAAGGGAGGAATTTCAGTCAGCAAGTGAATGCAAGTAACGCCCAAACTGTAGATATCGCTGGCAAAAACTGCTTTACCCATCAATTGTTCTGGGGCTGTATAAGCAGCACTGCCGATGATTGTACCAGTTTGCGGCAAGCCAGTTGCTGTTACTTTCTTAGCTGCACCAAAGTCTACTAAAACAATATCTTTTTGGAAAGGAGAGGGTTGATAAGAAGTTTCTAAGGCGGGTAAAGGGGCTGGAGATAGCCGGCGGCGAATGATATTTTCTGGTTTGATATCGCGGTGAATAACTTTGGATTTGTGAACGAAGTGGAGCACGGGCAATAAATCGTTGAGGATTTGCCGAATTTGAGTTTCGGTGAATGCTCCTTTTTGTTCTAATTCTCTGGCTAGGTTTTTGCCGTCGATAAATTCTTGTACTAAATACTGTCTCCCATCTTGTTCAAAATGCGCGATTAATTCTGGAATCTGGGGATGTTTGCCCAATATTTCTAGCTGGGCTGCTTCTTGGTGAAATAGTTGAGCGGCTTTTTCGGCTGCGGTATTTTGCTGCAAAAATTGCTTGATTACGCACTGCGAAAAAATCAGGGGTTTGGTTTCATCAACTGCTAGAAATGTTCGGCCAAAGCCTCCTTGCCCGATCGGCTTTACGGTTCGGTAGCGAGATGCTGAGGGCGTTTCTGAGTCTAGAGTTAACAACAATTTTGAGCCGCAACTTTGGCACAATTCTGCATCCCCTTGGTTTTGCGGATTCTGACAAGTTGGGTTTAAGCAATAGCACATTTGATTTTAGATTTTAGATTTTAGATTTTAGATTGGTAATTTGTAATTGGGAATGGGGAATTGGGCATCGGGAATTGAAAATTGAAAATTGGTAATTGAATATTGGAAATGGGAAATTCAAAATTGGGTAAAAAGAAGAAACAAGAAAAGGAAAGCGTTTTATTTTTTTCCTTCTTCCTTCTTCCTTCTTCCTTCTTCCCTCTTCCTTCTTCCTTCTTCCCTCTTCCTTCTTCCTTCTTCCTTCTTCCTTCTTCCTTCTTCCCTCTTCCTTCTTCCTTAAGTCGGGACGAGTTCGCCTGGCCGCAATTTTGCCCATTTGCCGGTCTCTTGCTTGAAACTCTGACACCCGACTACATCCCATTCCATTTCAATTTCGTCTTGGCGGGGGCGGATGTTGACGTTGATGGTGGGTTCTACGGGGTCGAAATCGGGTGTTTCGGTGAGGTGAAGCTGTTCGTGCTGTTCTTCTACGGCGTGGTAGGTGAAGCAGCGGTCTACATAGTGGCAGTTAATACAAATACACATTCTTGATATCCTCTGTGCATTTCAAAAAGATTGGTGAAATTTGAGCTTTCTGTTAATCTAGCGTAGCAAGAGTTTAATTGTTTGTAAGTTTGTAGATTTTTGTTGCGATGCCGATTAATTTGCCCCCTTCATTATCTCCTGATACTTGGCCGTTTGATTTGAAACTGCTGACACCGCCTGCTTATCTGGTGGGCGGTGCGGTGCGGGATGCGCTGCTGGGGAGGCGATCGCACTATTTTGATTTGGATTTTGTCATGCTAACACGGGCCGTGAAGACTGCTCGAAAAATTGCCGATCGCACGAAAGGTGGATTTGTCTTGTTGGATGCGGAACGCCAAATTGCGCGGGTGGTGTTTGCCGGCGGTACGGTGGATTTGGCGCAAGCGGAAGGGGGGAGTCTGGAGGGGGATTTGCTGCGCCGGGATTTTCGGATAAATGCGATCGCCTGCAATCCTTTTACAGGAGAAATCATCGATCCTTTGGACGGTCAAACTGATTTGCGGTTGGGTTTGCTGCGGATGGTTTCGCGGTCAAATTTGGAGGACGATCCGCTGAGGTTATTAAGAGCTTACCGCCAAGCGGCGCAGTTGGGTTTTGCGATCGAACCGGAAACTCAATCTGCGATTCGGGAATTAGCGCCGCTGTTGAGTCGGGTAGCGGTGGAACGGGTGCGGACGGAATTAGGTTATTTGTTGAGCAATCCAGAGGGTGTTCCTTGGATTTGTCGCGGTTGCGAAGATGGTTTGTTTTCGATTTGGTTTGAAAGTGCGATCGACCGTTTTGATATTTTGACAAAAATTGATTTGTGTGCTGCCAACTTAGCGGCAATTTATCCAGATTTGGGGAGAGAATTTTCGCGATCAATTCGAGATACGATTAAAACGCCGTTGTTGGCGGTTGCGAAGTTGGCTGTTTTGGCAGATTCCGACCCGACAATTGCTGAAACCCAGTTGGTGCGGTTGAAGTACAGCAATGTGGAGATTAAAAGTGCGATCGGGCTTTTGAAATACTTGCCACAATTGCAAGCAAAACCAATCGCGGAAATGTCTTTGCGAGAACAGTATTTTTTGTTTCGGGATGTGGGAATAGTATTTCCAGCCTTAGCAGTTTTGGCGGTGGCGGCGGGAGTTGCAGTTGAGAATATTTCAATCTTAATTAATCGCTATCTCGATAGGGATGATATTATTGCTCATCCCACACAATTAGTTAGCGGCAATGATTTAATGGAATATTTGAATTTGCCCAGAAGCCCGCGCATAGGTCAATTGTTGATGAAGATTCAATTAGCGCGGGTGGAAGGGAGAATTGCGACTCGCGAAGATGCGCTAAAATTGGCAGCAGAGTTAGTTAATCAGTCAGTTTAAATTGATATATTGCAGCAATCAGAACGGGCAAGATGCCCGTTCCACAAAATTCAACTTTCCCGTGGGGTGGGCTTCTAGCCCGCCCTCAAAAATTCAACTTTCCCGTGGCGCTGGCTTCTAGCCCGCCCTCAAAAGTTAATTGACAATGGTCAAAAATCTGAATATCAAACAACATCTCTTAATTCTTCCGGCAATTCAAACTTGCCATCTGCACCCGCTTCAAACTCAAAAACTTTCAACACAGCATCAACGTTCAGCGGTCCGTAAATATGCGGATAAAGATCTCCGGCGGCAGATTCATACTTAATTTCTGCTTGCACTTTCCGAGAGTCAATCCACAGCAAAAGCAATCCTGTTTGTCCGACAAAAAATTTGTTGGCACTTCTAGTAACTTGCGGGAGTGTCGAACAGTGGATGAATCCTTCAGAGTCTAGGGTATCGCCGCGATAGGATTGAAGGTGTTTTGCTTCTTGCCACTGTTGGCTTTTAGCAATGTGAAATATAACGCTCATAATTGAATAATTTTAACGTAAAACATTATTTTGTTAGAGCCCCGACTTGTTTAAGCAGTCGGGGCTCTGCTTTCCCAGGCAGAGCCTAGAAGATTAAAACACTAAAGTCCTTACTACAAAACTAGCACGATACGAGTACATCCGATCGCCCGAGAACTCTCAAATCTTCCTCGTCAAGTTCCACTGGCGTACCGCTGCGAATCAGTTCCACAAAATTTTCATTCGGCACCATAATGCACAAAGTGTACAAACGTTCACTCTCGGTATTCTCAATTAGGTGAGTGCCCGTTGGAGGCACTAACAAACTATCTCCCGGTTGAATACTAACTGTTTTGCCGTCGCAGGTTGCTTGCCCTCTTCCTTTGAGTACAAAAAACATTTCTACTGCGAATTGATGGCGGTTGGGAGGAGTTTTACCGCCCGCATCGAAAATCTCCACGCAAACAGTTAATGACACATTAGCTGTTGCCGGATCGAAGACGATCGCTAATCGATTAGTATCGCCCGGACTGATGCGAAATGCTTGGTAGTCTTTCGGAGACTTTATAACAGGAATCACGCACTGGTTTGTCATTTTTTTATTGTTAGTTGTCAGTGGTTATGTTTCTGCTGTCATTAGTGAGAATCCAGAGTCATTAGTCCGCCGCTCAACCTCCAAAGTTTATTGATTTTACAGGAGAGTTCGCTGTCAGAGCCGGAAGCGATATATATAGGCTTTGCTGTGCGGGAATCTCGCACTCCTAAAAAACGCTTTTTACACTCCAGAGGGAAACTCTCCCTGATGACTGCTATTTAATTGCTTCTAACATAGCCTGAGAATCCGACAAAAAACCAAAACATTGTTTAACGTTATAAAGAGTAGCTTGCCAGCAATACTCTGGAGATGTCGTAGCTGTACAATCTTTGACTAAAATACAGTCGTAACCGAGGAAATTAGCATCTTGCAGGGTAGCCATGACGCACTGATCGGCGTTTACTCCTCCGAAGAAAAGTGTAGTTCTGCCGAGGTTCCGCAAGATACTATCTAAAGGAGTATCCCAAAAGCCACTCATCCGATATTTGTCCACACAAATATCCTCGGGTTTGGGTTCCAATTCATCGACAACCTGCGCCGCCCAACTCCCTGCCATCAGTACAGGTGCGCGGTTTTTTGGCAGCGGATCTCCCAAACCTATGCCGTCGCCTGTGGGATTGTAAACGTGACGGGAAGCTGCACTAATATTGAGCAAATCGGGGCGGTTTCCCCAGTTTATCCAAATAATTGGCATTGCGTGCGATCGCAATTTTGGCAGCAAATTTATTAAAGGATTAATTGGAGTTCTGGCGGGCGTTACATCTACGCCAATATGCGCTAGCCAACCGTCGGGATGACAAAAATCATTTTGCATATCTATCACCAACATTGCTGCTTTGGCTAAGTCCAAACGCAGGGTTTTAGTTTCTGTTTCCAGAGTAACAGGTTGAGGTGCGATCGGCGATCGGGTGATATCGGCAATTTTGGCATCAACTTTCCAAGCATTCGGCGGTACACCCAACGTGCGGAGAGAATCAGGATTCATAGGAATTTTGACTCAAAAACAATTTCAATTTTATAACAATTTGATTGTTACTAAATTGTGATATCTTAAATCTTTACTACAATTAAGTATCAGGGGTCACTTTTTGATAAATTTGAGATTTTATTAAGTTTATTACAGTTGGGAAATCACAAATATTCGCGCCCTGCAATCATAAAATAAAAATCAATGTCTATTTACAAAAAGGGTAAATCTGTGAGTTTTACAATTCAAAATGCTTTAATTACGGTTAAAAGAGGTGATGAAACCGCAGACGTGCAAGTGGTGGATCATTGCATAAGTGCGATCGCGCCCAATTTAGAGCTGGCGGGAACAGTTATTAACGGCAAAAATAAGCTGCTGCTGCCCGGTTTTGTCAACCTGCAAAAAATTGGTTTTTTGAGTCCGCGAATTTCGTTAGCGCACTGCGTTTGGCTGGACGATTCCGACATAGTGATGAAATTGCCCGGTTATTCTTCGGGGGAATCATATCGTTTCCGGTAGCATCGGAATGATACCGAGGACACGGCACTGCCGTGTCCCTACCCCGATTATTGTAGGGATACGGGGCACTCGCGGTGTCATGACTGTGGGTAATATTAATTCCGATGCTACCAAAGTTGATATCACAGATAAGGTGCGCATTGCGCCCCCTACAGTATGATGTTAAATTGTGGTGTTTGCGAAAAATTGATGATTAAATTGCACAAATGGCAGCGGATACTGGGTTTAATAGTTGTTTTTGCGATCGCCCTTACCTCTGCCACTATTTTATCCCCGCATCTCTTGGCTCAAACCCCGCCCACAACCCCAACAACCGAATTGCGCGGCATCTGGCTGACGAACATTGACAGCGACGTTATTTTCTCCCGCAACAACATCATTGACGCTGTAAATCGACTGGACAAACTCAATTTTAATACCATCTATCCCACGGTTTGGCAAGGAGGCTATACGCTTTATCCGAGTGCTGCTGCCCAACGAGTATTCGGACAGCCGATCGACCCCTCGCCCGGATTGAAAGACCGAGACATCCTCAAAGAAATTATAGCACAATCCCGCCAAAAAGGTATAGCAGTAATCCCCTGGTTTGAGTTTGGTTTCATGGCTCCCGCTGAATCGGAATTAGCCACACTTCACCCAGACTGGCTGGCGCAGCGGCGCGACGGTTCAACTATTTGGAAAGAAGGCCAACACGAGCGAGTTTGGCTGAATCCATTTCATCCCCAAGTGCAGCAATTTATCTTAGATTTAATCCTAGAAGTTGTCGATAATTATGATATAGATGGCATTCAATTTGACGACCATTTCGGCTTGCCAGTAGAATTTGGCTACGAGCCCTTAACAGTGTCAATGTATCAGGAACAAATCAAAAGCCCTCCCTCCGACGACGCCCGCGAAACCTTCTGGGTGCGCTGGCGCGCTGACAAAATCAACGACTTCGTGGGCAGAGTTTCCCGCGCTGTCAAATCCCGCAAACAAAAATGTATTGTCAGCTTATCTCCGAACCCTTTTCACTTTGCTTTGCCCGCCCACTTGCAGGACTGGTTTACCTGGGAAAGACGCGGCTACATCCAAGAAATTGTGTTGCAGGTTTATCGCAGCGATATCAAGCGTTTTAGTGCGGAACTGGAACGGGAAGAAGTCAAACTGGCTAAACTTCACATTCCAACTGCGATCGGCATTTTAACTGGTCTTAAAAATAATTCTGTTCCCCTAAAACAAATTCAAGAACAAGTGCAAGAAGTGCGAAAAAGAGATTTCGCTGGCGTGTCGTTCTTTTTCTACGAAAGTTTGTCGAATTGGGCTAACGAAACCCCCGAACAGCGCAATTCGGCATTGCAAGAATTCTTTCCCACAAAAATGCAGCGCCCGCCATCCGAAGGCACAATTTGAAACCTACGGTTAAAATGAGAAAAAGCATACAGCACTTAGGAATTGTCATCTTATCTTTGACCGCTTTCCTAACAATTGGCTATCTCACTCCCAGAAAGTGGGGAAATTACTCGCAAGCAGATTGCACAATCTCTCTATACATTTCCAACGAAGGCATCCACACCGAAATTATTGTTCCAGTTAAAAATGAATATTTTGACTGGAATCAATTTTTACCGCTAACAGAAATAGGGCGGGATGCCACTTCTGATTATAAATATTTGTCTTTTGGCTGGGGAGATAGAGCTTTTATGCTGGAAACTCCCACATCAGAAAGTATCAACCCAGTTACAGCTTTCAAGGCGCTATTTCTCCTTACTCCCTCTACTCTACACGTTCAAGGTTATCGGGTTGTCCCCCTAAAAATTGAAACCAAATGTGTTAAGATTAGCGGGAGAAATTATCTGATGCTGGTTAATTTTATTAAAAATTCATTCCAATTAGATGCAGCAGGTAAGAAAATGAAAATTAGCTACGGCTACGGTAACAGCGACAGTTTTTATGAAGCAAAAGGCAGTTACTATATTTTAAGAACTTGCAACGACTGGACGGCCGAAGCTTTGCAAAAAGCCGATGTCAATACTCCTTTATGGTCAACGCTGTCTTCGGCGATTATGTTTCATTTAAATAGCGGTTGCGAATGTCAAAAATAAATTGTAATGGATAATACCATTTTAGATTTTAGATTTTAGAATTAGGAATGAATGATTGTGTATGGGTTGGGAGATTGCCTAAAGTTGCATTCTTTTTTTTAGCTGGTATAATTACCAATTTGAGGAAAAATTATGAATGTAATTCCAGCGATCGACTTATTGGATGGAAAATGCGTCAGATTGTATCAGGGAGACTACGCGAAGTCTCAAACTTTTAACGACAACCCCGTCGAAGTCGCGAGACAGTGGGTAAATGAAGGCGCAACCATGCTGCATTTAGTAGACCTCGACGGCGCCAAAGCAGGTCATCCAGTCAACCAAGCAGCCATTGAAGCGATCGTCCGATCCGTAGACGTTCCCTGTCAAGTAGGCGGGGGAATGCGCGATCGCACTTCTGTTGCTGCTATCCTCAATTTAGGCGTCCGGCGCGTCATTCTCGGCACTGTCGCCGTCGAACAACCGCAATTAGTCGGCGAATTGTGTGCCGAATTTCCCGGCAGAATTCTGGTTGGCATCGATGCCAGAAATGGCAAAGTTGCTACTAGAGGCTGGCTAGAAACTTCGGAAGTTTTAGCAACCGAATTGGCGCAACAAATGGCCGAGTTAGGGGCGGCTGAAATTATTTACACCGACATTCACCGCGACGGTACTATGGAAGGGCCGAATTTGGAATCTTTGCGCGAAATTGCTAACGCTATTTCGATTCCGGTGATTGCTTCCGGTGGCGTTAGTTCGATCGCAGATTTGTTAAGTTTGCTGGCTTTGGAACCAATTGGTGTCAAAAGTGCGATCGTCGGTAGGGCAATTTATACCGGCGATATTTTGCTAAAAGAAGCAATTCAAGCAGTCGGACAAGGGAGGTGGCAGGATGTACCGCCAGATTTGGGTTCTTCAAGCTTTGCTTGATAGTCATGTCGAGTTAACTGGCTACCCAATATGTAACAGTTATCAATTTTCCGACTCACAATCAACAGTCAACAGTCATTAGTCATCAGTCATCAGTCATCAGTCATCAGTCAACAGTCACCAGTCAACAGTCAGCGTAGAATCGTCTTTCTTACCATCCTCGTACCCATGTTTTTGAACCATACAATTACAGCTTTAAGTTCTGGGATGGCATCCCTAGTTGCTCCCATACCTTTGTTAGCAACAGTCGCGGCAGAAAATGCGCCGATCGTTATGAGCGGAGTTTTGCTCACTTTGGTAGTGATTTATATCGCCAGTAAAATCGGCGCGGAAGTGGCTCTAAAGTTTGATTTTCCGCCGGTTTTGGGTGAACTTGTAGCTGGGGTGATTATTGGAATATCTGCTTTACACCTGGTCATTTTTCCCGGAAGCGGGCTGTCAGCATCCAACTCAGGGATTATGACAGTTCTGCAATCGATTAATCATCTGTCTCCTGCCGCCCTCACCAGTGTCTTTGAATCGCAGAGTGAAGTCATTTCAGTGCTAGCTGAATTAGGCGTGATTATTCTGCTGTTTGAAATTGGCTTAGAGTCGGATCTCAAACAACTCAAGCAAGTCGGAATTCAAGCTACCGTTGTCGCCTGCGTAGGTGTGGCAGTTCCCTTTGCCGCTGCTACTGCGGGCTTGATGATAATTTTCCACACGGCGGCAATTCCAGCAATTTTTGCGGGGGCTGCTTTGACGGCAACCAGCATCGGAATTACATCGAAAGTGTTGTCTGATTTAGGACAACTGAACTCTAAAGAAGGTCAAATTATTGTCGGTGCGGCGGTGATTGATGATGTGTTGGGAATTATTGTCCTGGCTGTTGTCGCCAGTTTAGCCAAAACCGGTGAGATTGATGTTGTTAATGTCATCTATTTGATTGTCAGTGCCACTGTTTTTCTGCTAGGTTCGATTCTGTTGGGCGGTGTCTTCGACAAAACCTTCTCGGCGGTGGTGGTTCAACTCAAAACTCGCGGCAATATTATCATCCCGGCATTTATTTTTGCCTACTTCATGGCTTTTCTGGGCAACGCAATTCATCTCGAAGCAATTTTGGGTGCGTTTGCGGCTGGTTTGGTGTTGGATGAAAGCGATGCCCGCCTGGAGTTGGATGAAATGGTGAAACCCATCGCCGATTTATTTGTACCCATCTTCTTTGTGACGGTGGGAGCACGAGCGGATTTGGGGGTTTTGAACCCAACAGTGCCGGATAATCGGGCGGGACTTTTGATTGCCGTATTTTTGATAGTGGTTGCTATTTTTGGCAAGATCGTAACAGGTTGGGTGGTGTTTGGTCAGCCGGGAATCAATCGATTGGCGATCGGAGTGGGGATGATTCCTCGGGGCGAAGTCGGGTTAGTGTTTGCCGGCATCGGTTCCGCGAGTGGGGTTTTGGATAAACCGTTAGAAGTCTCAATTATTATCATGGTGATTCTAACCACATTTTTGGCTCCGCCTTTTCTGCGGATTGCTTTTGGCGATACGGTAGTGCCTCCTGCTAGTGGGGCACTTTCTAGCGAGAAAATCGTTTGATTGAGGGAATTTGAGTCTGGGCGATCGACTCATTTAGAAACAAATGTCGACGGCGCCAAAGCAGGGCATCCAGTCAACCAAGCAGCCATAGAAGCGATCGTCCGATCCGTAGACGTTCCCTGTCAAGTAGGCGGGGGAATGCGCGATCGCGCTTCTGTTGCTGCTATCCTCAATTTAGTCGTCCGGCGCGTCATTCTCGGCACTGTCGCCGTCGAACAACCGCAATTAGTCGGCGAATTGTGCGCTGAATTTCCCAGCCGAATTCTGGTTGGCATCGACGCCAGAAATGGTTTAGTTGCTACTAAAGGCTGGCTAGAAACTTCGGAAGTTTTAGCAACAGAATTGGCGCAACAAATGGCCGAGTTAGGGGCGGCTGAAATTATTTACACCGACATTCACCGCGACGGTACTATGGAAGGGCCGAATTTGGAATTTTTGCGCGAAATTGCTAACGCTATTTCGAGTCCGGTGATTGCTTCCGGCGGCGTTAGTTCGATCGCAGATTTGTTAAGTTTGCTGGCTTTGGAACCAATTGGTGTTAAAAGTGCGATCGTCGGTAGGGCAATTTATACCGGCGATATCTTGCTAAAAGAAGCAATTCAAGCAGTCGGACAAGGGCGGTGGCAGGATGTACCGCCAGATTTGGGTTTTTCGAGTTTTGCTCGAGCGTCTGAATCTTTTTGCCCGCATTAAAAAAACCGGAACGCTTCAGTTTGTGTGCGTCCCGGAGTGTCTGGTTTCAACGTCTTTTTTACTATCATCGCAACCATGTTTTTGAACCATACAATTACAGCTTTAAGTTCTGGGATGGCATCCCTAGTTGCTCCCATACCTTTGTTAGCAACAGTCGAGGCAGAAAATGCGCCGATCGTCCTCAGCGGAGTTTTGCTCAGTTTAGTAGTGATTTATCTCGCCAGTAAATTAGGCGCGGAAGTGGCTCTAAAGTTTGATTTTCCCCCGGTTTTGGGTGAACTTGTAGCAGGGGTAATTGTTGGCGTATCTGCTTTACACCTGGTCGTTTTTCCCGGAAGCGGTCTGTCAGCCACAGACTCAGGGATTATGACAGTTCTGCAATCGATTAATCATCTGTCTCCTGCCGCCCTCACAAGTGTCTTTGAATCGCAGAGTGAAGTCATTTCAGTGCTAGCTGAATTAGGCGTGATTGTTCTGCTGTTTGAAATTGGTTTGGAGTCGGATATCAGACAACTAAAAGAAGTGGGGGTTCAAGCCGTCGTTGTCGCTTGTGCCGGCGTGGCAGTTCCCTTTGCCGCCGGTACTGCGGGCTTGATGATAATTTTCCACACTCCGACGATTCCGGCGATTTTTGCGGGGGCTGCTTTGACGGCAACTAGCATCGGAATTACGTCAAAAGTTTTGTCGGAATTAGGACGGCTGAAATCTAAAGAAGGTCAAATCATTGTCGGTGCGGCGGTGATTGATGATGTGCTGGGAATTATTGTCTTGGCTGTTGTCGCGAGTTTAGCGAAAACCGGTGAGATTGATGTTGTTAATGTCATTTATTTGATTGTCAGTGCAAGTGTCTTTCTACTGGGTTCGATTCTGTTGGGCGGCATCTTTAACAAAAGCTTCACTGCGGTGGTGGAGAAACTCAAAACTCGCGGCAATATTGTGATTCCCGCCTTTATTTTTGCCTTGTTCATGGCATTTCTGGCCAATGCAATTCATCTCGAAGCGATTTTGGGTGCCTTTGCTGCGGGCTTGGTTTTGGATGAAAGCGATGCGCGCAATGAGTTGGATGAATTGGTGAAACCCATCGCCGATATGGTTGTACCCATCTTCTTTGTGACGGTGGGAGCTCGGGCGGATTTGGGGGTTTTGAACCCAACAGTGCCGGATAATCGGGCTGGTCTTTTGATTGCTGCTTTCTTGATTGTGGTTGCTATTTTGGGCAAGCTGGTGAGTGGTTGGGTCGTGTTTGGTCTGCCTGGAATCAATCGATTGGCGATCGGAGTGGGGATGGTTCCTCGGGGCGAAGTCGGCTTAGTGTTTGCCGGCATCGGTTCCGCGAGTGGGGCTTTGGATAAACCGTTAGAAGTCTCGATTATTATCATGGTGATTCTGACGACTTTTTTGGCTCCGCCTTTTCTGCGGATTGCCTTTGGCGATACGGTAGAGCCTCCAGCTACTGGAGAACCTTCTAGCGAGCAAATCGTTTGATTAGCGGGTGATATTAAGTCTGTTTTGAGGTGGTTGGGGGCGATCGGCTGGTATTGAACCACTTTCCGGCGATCGTCTCCATTGCTACTCATTCGCCTCCAGGTTATGTTGCATTTCCACACCAACGGCACCAGCCGCCGCATCTAAAATTTCTAGCACTGCGTTTGACATATTTTGTCGATCGACCAGGCTGCGGTTTTGACTGAGCTTATAGTTGCCTTCCCACCGAGTAACAGTCCTCTCAAAACCCACAATGCCGTTCATAAAACCTTCACGAAACCTGTTCGATAAACTATCCCAGTGTGATTTGTAGCTAGCTTCACAGGTGTCTATCATCAGAAACGCTATAGCCATCCTAAATCATTTGTGAATTTCTTACTCCCTCCCCTTACTAAGGGGAGGGTTGGGGTGGGGTAAAAAATTTACGACTCATGTAGGATTGCTATATATATGAATGCGATCGCAGTTATTTACCAACAATTGTTACAACACCGCTTTGTAACACAGGAATTTCAATGCGGAACTCTGTTCCTTGATGGGGTTGAGAAAAGCACTGGAGTAAGCCACCGTGCTTGTCAACTACAATTTGATAGCTGATGGATAGCCCTAATCCAGTTCCTTTACCAGTTGGTTTTGTGGTGAAGAAGGGATTGAACACCTGTTGTCTAACAGTTTCCGTCATTCCAGGTCCATTGTCTTGAATTTGAATCACCGCGTTTTTACAATGACCGGGCTGAGTTTCGTTTGTGACTAACTTAGTCCTAATAGTGATGCGACTGGGATTCTGTTGGATGTCTTTTGGATCGCGCTGATTGTCGTAGTTTTCTAAAGCATCGATCGCATTTGCCAGAATATTCATAAAGACTTGGTTCAACTGTCCGGCATAGCACTCTACTCGCGGTAAGTCACCGTACTCTTTGACAATTTCAATAGCAGGATGACCCGGATTTGCCTTCAGTCGATTTTGCAAAATCATCAATGTGCTCTCAATTCCCTCGTGGATATCAACTGGCTTCTTTTCTGCCTCATCCAGGCGCGAAAAGTTTCGCAGCGACAGGACAATTTGACGAATGCGATCGGCTCCTACCTTCATTGAACTCAGAATTTTGGGCAAATCTTCACTAATGAAGTCCAGCTCGAACTCTTCAATTTTTTCCTGAATTTGGGTATTAGTTGGATAAGTTTGCTGGTAAAGCTGAATCAACTTTAGTAAATTTTGCGTGTAGTCGGCAGTATGGCTCAGATTGCCATAGATAAAGTTGACTGGATTATTAATTTCGTGAGCAACACCAGCCACCAGTTGCCCCAAACCTGACATTTTCTCTGCCTGAATAAGCTGTGCCTGAGTTTGCTGTAAGGTTTTGAGTGCAACCTCAGCTTCATCTTTTGCTTGCCTTAAAGCAGCTTCGGCTTGCTTGCGCTCAGTAATATCCAGTGCCAAAGATGCAACTCCAACAATATTTTCACCATCCCCTATTAAAGGCGTATTGAACCATTCGCAAATAATGATTTTGCCGTTTCTCGTAATATTTTCGTTGACAGTGTAGTTTCCTTGGCCCTGCATCACCAAATCGTTCATAACTCGATCGACGAGCTCTCTGGCAGATGCAGGCACAATTAATTCTGCGGGATGGTGTCCGATCGCTTCTGTAGCCGTGTAACCAAAAATCTGCTCTGCCGCTGGATTCCAGGTAGTGACTTTAAAGTTTAAATCCCATTCCAAAACTGCCAGTGAAGTTTTGCGGAATATAAAAGATAGTCGCTGTTCCGAGGCTTTGAGTTCTTCTTCTGCCTGTTTCCGTTGAGTAATGTCAATCCCTGTTTTGATGATGTACTCAATTTCACCCCGATCATCCAGTAAAGCAGTATCTGACCAGGCAATGAGTCTGAGTTGTTCATCTTTGCTCAACCAACTGCCTTCATACTGCTGGGGAAAATTACCAGCTTTTAAAGACTCAAAAGTAGTTTTGGCTTGTCCAGCTAAGTCTGAGTTGTCGAACAAGTCCCAAATGTAGCGCCCCTTCACTTGACTAAACGAGTAATGAGTCATTTGTTCGCAAGCTCGATTAAAGCGAACGATTTGTCCCTTAGGGTCGAGTACAACCACCAGGGCACCTGCAATTTCAAGAATGGCTGAAACGAAATTGCGTTCCACTTCAACTGCTTTAATCAGCTCCTCTAACTGGGTTGCCATGTTGTTAAATGCGATCGCCAATGTCCCCAATTCGTTTTGGCTGTGGATGTTGACCCGCGTCTCTAATTGCCCCGCACTGAGTTCAGTAGCTGCCGCGGTTAAGCGCTGGAGCGGCACCACAATTTGCCGAATAAATACATACCCAATGCCAACAGCGACGACCGTCACCACCGCCAATGAGCCTTCCATAATTGAGAGCATTTGGTAAACGGGAGCATACGCCTCAGCCGTTGGCAGTTCTACAACCACCTTCCAATTCACGCTCCGAATTAAGGTACTGGCTCCCATTACTTCTACCTGTTTTAGACCACGATAAACATTAAGGTGCTTAGTATCTTCGGATGCTTTCAAAAATTGAAAGAAAGGGCGCTGAGAAATATCTTGAAATTCAAAAGTTTCTGGCTTACTACCCTTTTGAGCAATCAGAAAATTACGTTCATCGACTACATAGATATAACCAGTTTTGCCAACCTTTGTTTGGGAAACAACAAACCAGAGAAAGTTGAGATTTACCTGCGCTAATAGCACCCCATCCACCTCATCTCGCTCATTCCGAATCGGAACCACCAGTATTGTGCTTGGTTGGTGAGTTTGAGGATTAATTTCTACAGGACTCACATAATCTTCCTGTTGTTTGAAGGCACGAATAAACAGTGGCGAATTGGCTAGATTTTCAAACTTGAGCGGTTCGTAGGGTGAAACTGACGCGATAACTTGTCCCTTCCGGTTCAAAATGGCAACTGCTTCATAAGCATCATTATGACGAGTCAATCCTTCCAACAGGCTCTGCTGCACTTGAGGTTGAAAGTTGGTGAGTCCTTTGACCCTAGCTAAATAGCTCAGTTTTTGTTTCAAGTCATCTATATAATCATCAATCTGCCCTGCTGCTGTCTGACTGCGCTCTTGTTGGAGCGATCGCGATTGCTGGATCTGCGCCTGAAAGCTGAGGTAGATCAGCCAGCCACCAGTGGGCAGCAAGCTCAGGAGAACCAAAAATATCAAACCATAGCGGAGCTGATTTGCAATAGATAAGAAGCGTTGCCAGGGATGAAAACGGGA
This sequence comes from Microcoleus sp. MOSTC5, assembly GCF_036701825.1. Taxonomy (NCBI): domain Bacteria; kingdom Bacillati; phylum Cyanobacteriota; class Cyanophyceae; order Oscillatoriales; family Microcoleaceae; genus Microcoleus; species Microcoleus sp. MOSTC5. The sequence continues at coordinate 64,843 of NZ_JAUBRK010000043.1, forward strand.
GCTTCTGGCAATGGGCAGAACGCGATCGTTGCGTTGATTGTTCATCGGACTTAGGACAAATAACGGTAAATCAATTCATCGGCACACTAAGGAGAAACATTAATTTTGCCAGTCGTCACAGCTTCTCGAACGGTCTTGAAAGTTTCCTCTTCCTGAGACGTGAGAGTACCACGGAAAGGGGCAAAGTCGTAGATTTTTTCCTTGAGCCCAAACTTGTAAAGTTTTCCTTCCCAGCGACCTTCCTGGGTTAACACGGCCGCATTTAGCACCAGATTGGGAATGTCCTGCAGAACGCTAGTTAGGACTTTGCCGGGAGCCAGTTCGTACTGATCCTTTGCCCAACCAATCACAAAGACTCCTGGCTTTTGCGTAACGGCTTTTAGCGCGGCTAACCCTGCCTCATCCGCGTTGATAGCCAAAACATCTACTCCAGAGGCAACCATATCCGTTGCGACTTTGGTGGCTTTGTCCGTATCGCTCCAAGTGTTGAGAAAAGCCGTCGAGGCTTGGACAGAGGGATTCGTTGCCTTCACTCCCCGCCTAAACAAAGCTTCTTCTTCTTTATAAACCGGATAAGGTGCACCCACAAGATACCCAACTTTATTGCTTTTGGTCTTCATGGCAGCCAAAGCGCCTGTGAGGTACCCCACCTCACCCGATCGAAAGGCAACAGCCCCCAAATTTCTGTTATTCCCTGGATGCGTTGTAACCAGGGCAAATTTCGTTCGCGGAAATTCTTTAGCGACCTTTTCGGCAGCTTTGGGATAGGCACCACTGGCTGCAATTACCAGGTCATAGCCTGACTGGGCATATTTGCGAATGGCAGCTTCACTATGTTCACCGTCTATATTGCCAGTAAAGTCTACCTGAGCATTAAATTTATCTTTGATGAGATTCAATCCTTCAAAGCAAGCTTGATCCCAACTGTTGTTATCTTTAGGTCCTGTCGTGACCAACGCCACTCTAAAGGTGCTAGAGGTACTTGCTTCAGGGGAAGAGTTTACGTTCGGAGTCGATCGACTGCAACCGAGCGCAAAAAATAGAGCTAGAGCCGCCAGAGTCATTTGTTTGAAAAGAGATTGAATTCGCATAATAGCTTTTCGCAGCTAGATTACTTTTTCTACTCTGATAAATTTGTTGAACGGTCTCTCAACAATCTTCACAACTCTTACTCTAGCTGGCATTTAATGACTCTGACCGAAAGCATCCAGGATACTAGCCCCCGGATTCATCCGTGGGGTCAATGCTTCAATTCTTTAATCTAAAATCTAAAATTTAAAATCTAAAATCGATTGACCGAAAGCATCCAGGATACAAGCCCCCGGATTCATCCGTCCAGAAATAAAAAACCTGTATCCGATAAAGGAGCCCCCGAATTTATCCGTGGGGTCAATGCTTCAATTCTTTAATCTAAAATCTCAAATCTAAAATCGATTGACAGATTCAGCGTAACACTCATTTTACATCAAAAAAAAGTAAGGACGCGGCACTGCCGCGTCCTTAGAAATCTAACTTGCAATTAACCGAATTTGCTATTACTTAACAAACAGCATTTCTTGATAAGTAGGCAGCGGCCACAAATCATCAGCCACTTCACCTTCCAGAGCATCCGCATACTGGCGAACCTCATCCATCAAAGGACGAATTGTTTGCGAAGCATACTGCATATGGTCTTCGGTCGAAGCAAAATCGTGCTTGCTCAAAGCAGCACTCAATTTGCTCGCAGTATCCATCATGGATTTAAGCAGTACCGCTACTTTTTCGGCACTTTCCTTTTCCAGTTGAATCCCAATCTCTTTCAACTTAGAAATCGTCCCTGAAAGTTCAGCTAAATACCTCACCGCTGCCGGGTAAATGATGGTTTTTGCCATGCTTGTTACCAGTTTTGCTTCGACTTCAATTGCCAGCAAATACTGCTCTGCATAAACGTCATAACGGCTTTCCAATTCAACGGGAGTCAGAACACCTGTCTTTTCAAACAAGTCTTCAATGTATCCTTCTTTCAACACGGGCAAAGCATCTGCCGTAGTCCGCAAGTTAGCTAAACCCCGTTCCTCAACGGCCATTTTGTGCCATTCTTCCGAATAGCCGTTGCCGCCAAATACAACCGCACCGTGCTGGTCCATCACTTCTTTGAGAATTGTTTGGATGGCAGCATTCAGTTCAGTTCCGTTAGCCAAATCGCTTTCTAATTTGTTAGCAATCCAGTCCAAAGAATCTGCAAGAACTGTATTCATCGCCACCAGCGGGCCGGAAACAGACTGACCGGAACCTACTGCACGGAATTCAAATCGGTTTCCAGTAAAGGCAAAGGGCGAAGTCCGGTTTCTATCCCCAGCATCCTTCATGAAAGTAGGCAGTGTTTCTACACCTAAGTTCATAATTCCCCGATCTTGAGAGTCTTTAATTTCTCCCCGGCTAATTTGCCCGAAGATATCTTCCAATTGCGAACCCAAATAAACAGAGATAATTGCTGGCGGAGCCTCATTTGCACCCAATCGGTGGTCGTTGCTGGCAGTCGCAACTACGGCGCGCAACAGCGACCCGTATTTGTGAACTCCGCGAATCACAGCGCCGCAGAACACTAGAAATTGTATGTTCGAGTGCGGTGTATCGCCGGGGTCTAATAAGTTTCCTTGGGTGGCATTGCCGACCGACCAGTTGACGTGTTTGCCAGAACCGTTAATGCCGGCGAAAGGCTTCTCGTGCAGCAAACACATAAAACCGTGTTTCTTCGCAGTGTTGCGGAGAATTGTCATGGTTAATTGTTGGTGGTCGCTGGCGACGTTTGCTGCTTCAAAAAATGGTGCAATTTCAAATTGACCGGGAGCTACTTCGTTGTGGCGAGTTTTGGCAGGAATGCCAAGGCGGTACATTCTTTCTTCTACTTCCTGCATGAAAACTTGAACGCGCTCTGGAATTGCTCCAAAATAGTGGTCGTCAAATTGCTGACCTTTGGCAGGAGGTTTACCGAAAAGGGTGCGACCTGCTAACAGTAAATCGGGGCGGCCGTTGGCGAAATTGGAATCTATCAGGAAGTATTCTTGTTCGGCACCGCAACTGGAATTTACCGGAGCAACTTCGGTATTTCCTAACAGCTTTAACACTCTGGTTGCTGCTTTGTTCATGGCGGCAATGGAACGCAAAAGCGGCGTTTTCTTGTCTAAGGCTTCACCTGTCCAAGAGATGAAAACAGTGGGAATGCACAATGTCATGCCGTTGTCTGTTTCCATGACATAAGCAGGGCTGGTGACATCCCAGGCTGTATATCCGCGAGCGGCGGCGGTGGAGCGAATGCCGCCGTTGGGGAATGACGAGCCATCGGGTTCGCCTTGTACGAGAACTTTGCCGGCAAATTCTGAGATGACGGAGCCGTCGCCTTGGACTGAGATGAAACCGTCGTGCTTTTCGGCGGTGCCGTTGGTGAGCGGATAAAATACGTGGGCGTAGTACAGCGCTCCTTTGGAAATAGCCCAATCTTTCATGGCTACTGCAACTACATCAGCTACTGACTCGTCGAGTTTTTTGCCGGTTTGAACGGTGTTTTTTACTGATTTGAAAATACTTTTGGGCAGACTTTCTTGCATTTTGCTCAGACTAAAAACGTCTGTTGCCCACATATCTTCTAGCCGCTTGGGAGGCCGGGCAGGCATCAGTTTGCGGTTGACGATTTGAGAAATTGCTTGAACGCGCGATTCGTTTCCACTCATGGTTATTTTTATGGGGATTTCGGGACAAGTAGTTGAGAAAAAATAGATGTTAGCAAAAGTTTAACGATTGACGAATATTTTGGATTTACCCAACGTTTTTTGTCAAAGCTAACTTTTGGGAGAATGCCCTTTTTGGCAGGCTCTAAAAGATTGGAAGTGCGAGGCTCAATCACTTCGCCGTCCACCGGGCGTGATAATCCAGTGTGAGATGCGGTTGGATTTCGGTTATTAGCAAGAAAATAGATGGTAAGAGCCTGTACTAACTTGAGTCAACATCATAGATGTCTGCGTTGCACAGATTTAGTAACTAATCTTCACCCTGGTCAGCTCAATAATTTTGTGCGAATCAATTCCGATGAATTCAGGTCAAAACTACTTATGGTTTTTAACGGTTCGACGATCGATAAATCGCAGTCCAGCAAACAACGCACTCGTTTAGGGGTTTTGAAGAATTATGGAGAGTACACAATCTACACTTGGAGAGTTTAAACAATCATTAACCAAATGAATGTATCCTAAGCTACAGAATTTTATGTTTTTTTCAGAAAGGCCGATCGCACGGATCGCACACAACCGCAGGATTTCAGTGTAACAGGACGCTGGGCGCTGCAACCGATCGGGGCGATCGTACATTTACAGGACTTACCCAGGCACTATATATAGTGTGGCAAGAAAAGGATCTCGCTTTGACGTTGCTAAATTCGGGTATGAAATTTGTAGGGGCAATCGCCCCGCAGTTGCTCCACCGCTGACGGGGTAAGCACTTAGAATTACCCATCAGGCAAAGTTTTTAATTTTCCAGCGCCACAAAACATTATAGGCGCAGTAATGGGGATTTCTAGGGATAAAAAATGAAAAAATTTAGAGCAATAGTTCAGACAGTTTGAGACGCCGTTTATTGAGCATAAATGAGTAAATTTTAAACTTTTATTGTAATTGCTCAACTAGGGGAAAAAAGGGAGCCATGAATAGAAAGGGCTTGTTGAATAGCTTGATAAGCGGTTAAG